>JALWSY010000085.1 GCA_027083035.1 Sulfurimonas sp.
ATAGTGTTGTGAGTTTTTTGCTCAAAGATTTAAACACCGACTCTATCACGGAGAAGGGAACAGACTTTCTCTCTATGCTTGAAGTGGTTAACAGAAGCATGAAAGATGAAGCGAAGAAGTATCTGCTCATCTTTACAGATGGTGGTGATGCAAAAGATTTTTCCGAGGAGATAGCGTACGCAAAAGAGCATAAGATTACTGTTTTTGTACTTGGAGTAGGAACACCAAAGGGTGCGCCTATCAAAAAAGCAAATGGTGAGTTTGTGAAGTACAAAGGCGAGGTGATAGTCTCCAAACTCAATGATGCCATAAGTGAGTTAGCTACACAAACGGGAGGAGTTTACATCAAAAGTGTCAACTCCGATGCAGATATAAAAGCGATGTACAAAGAGATACTTGCACACTCAGAGAAAAAAGAGGTAAAAGCAGAGGAGATAGAGCGTTTTATCCCTCTCTTTTACTATCCGCTTGGTTTAGCACTCTTTATCTTGCTTATAGCGACTTCCTCTATGAGCAAGCGTGAGCGTGTGCATATTCCGAGTGCTTTTATTTTGTCTCTCTTTTTGTTTGCATCATCACACCCTCTACAAGCGGGTGTTTTAGACTTTATGAAGTTAAAAGAGGCGAAGCAGGCGTATGAGGCAAAAGAGTATGAGAAGAGTGGAAAGATATACAATGATTATGCAACGCACACAAAAAAAGGTGATGTGAATTATAACCTTGGTAATGCATTCTATAAAGCAAAAAAGTATAAAGAGGCTGTAAATGCGTACCAAAAAGCTACTTTTGATACAAAAGAGAAGCGTGCTAAAAATCTCTCAAATCTTGGAAATGCCTATGTGAAGAGTGGTGAAAAAGGCTCTTTGCAAAAAGCAATAAAATCGTATGAAGAATCTTTGAAGCTAAAAGAGGACAAAGATACAAGAGAGAACTTAGAAGCTGTGAAGAAGTTTTTAGAAGAGCAGAAGAAAAAGCAGCAAAAGAAGAATAACAAGGACAACAAGCAAGACAAAAAGAACAAAAAACAGAATAAAAACAACAAAGATAAAAATAAGCAAAACCAAAAAAATAAAGATCAGCAGAAGCAGGATAAAGAGAAAAAGAACTCTGATCAAAAGAAAGACTCTGATAAAAAGGACAAATCAGGCAAGAAGGGTGATAAATCCAAAGAGTCCAAAGATAAACAACAAAATCAACAGCCAAAATCTGATGCAGAGAAGAAAAAAGAGCAAGAGCAAAAAGAGAAAGCGAAAAAAGAGAAGTCAGAGGAGCAGAAGAAGCAAGATGCAGCAAAAGAGTTAAAAGAGAAACAAGATGCTGCAAAAAAAGGAGAGAAGAATAACAAGAACGATAAAGATAAAAAAGGTGCCAAAGCGATGGCACAACCACAAGATATGAAAGATAAGATGAGTGATGCAGAGGAGAAGAAGTGGCTTAAAGGGCTTAACAGCCAGCACAAAACTTTTCTCTATAGATTGAACTCTCACTCAAAACATAAGGAGAATTTAGATGAAAAACCTTGGTAAAATATTTATACTATTAATACTTTTTACACATACAATTTATGCAAATGTGACGGCAACTGTAGAACCATCAGTTGTCTATAGCGGTGAGACTGCAACATATAGATTAACGATTAGTGGAGAGAGTGTGACAAAACCTGCACTTAGTGATATCTGTGGCAATGATATAACCGCAACATCATCGCAGACAAGCATACAGTACATCAATGGAGATTATAAAAAAAGCTATATCCTCTCCTATGAGTTTATGCCGCAAAAGAGCTGTACTATAGCACCTGTTACAGTTGAGATAGATGGAAAAGAGGAGCAGTCAAATAGTGTGAAACTGCTTGTAAAACCAAAATCACAAAATATGCATGCAAATTTTATTCTTAATCTCACACCCTCAAAAAAGGAACTCTATGTAGGTGAGCCTTTTTTACTTCACTTAGAGTTGAAGCAGAGAGAGGGTGCAGAGGCGCTTGATAGCAAATTTGTTCCGCCTGATTTTAAGGGTTTTTGGATGAAGGGGGAGAGTGAAGCGAAGCGTACACGAGAGAATGGTTTTATTGTGACACGCATGGTCTATAAACTTGCCGCGCAGCGAGAGGGTAATCTTACCATCGAGCCTGCTACGCTCAAGATAGCAACACGCATTGGTTCAAACAACTGGGGAACACTCATTCCGCGTGTGAAGTGGAGTGCTTACTACTCAAATAGCGTTGCGTTAAAGGTAAAGGCTCTGCCTAACAATGCAAAAATCATAGGAGATTTCACGCTAAGTGCAAAGGCTGAGAAGCTGGAGGTGAATGCAAATGAGCCTGTGAATGTGACTGTGACTCTCAAAGGAGAGGGGAACTTAGAGGATGTGGATGGATTTAAACCTTACATTCAAGATGTAAATGTTTTTGATGAAAAAGTTGCTATAGATGGTGATACTCTAACACAAAAGTTGGTGTTTGTAGGAGATAGAGATTTTACTATTCCTCCTTTTGAACTTGTCTATTTTAATACGAAAACAGGAAAAGTACAGAAGCTTAAAACAGAGCCTATTCATGTCAAAGTAAATGGAGCCGTAGCCAAAAGTGATGTGAAAGTTGAGATAAAGCGCAATGATAGCGCAACGACAACTCCACAAAAGCAATCAGAAGCTGTAAAAACAACAGTTGAGGTAAGAGAGAACTACATTCTTATTGGGATTGCTTTTGTTTTTGGTCTCTTAGTAGGTGCATCATTAATGCTCTTTAGAAGAGGAGAGCGATTAAAAAAGGGTAAAAAATTAAATCTTAAAGATGAGAAGCTG
Source organism: Sulfurimonas sp. (assembly GCA_027083035.1). Taxonomy (GTDB): domain Bacteria; phylum Campylobacterota; class Campylobacteria; order Campylobacterales; family Sulfurimonadaceae; genus Sulfurimonas. The sequence continues at coordinate 2,806 of JALWSY010000085.1, forward strand.
CTACTCATTAAACTTATGCCATTTAAAGATGATGCACAAGTTCAAGAGATAGTGGATATATTAGAGCATAATATCTACTCTAAAGAGAAAAAAGCAGTTGATAAGAAGATACTAAAAGAGGTGATTCAGAGATATGATATCACATAAAAGTAGGTAGATGTTTTACACTTAAGCATTTTTTAAAAACAATAGGACTATCATTTAATGAGATACCAATAAGAGGAGTCTGTTGTGTTTTTGAAGACTTTAATAATGCTTTTGAGCCTCTCTGCTCTGTTTGTAACAAATTTATCAGCTGCCTATAAGCATATGGGCAGTTTTAAAGCGGGCGAGAGTATAACAGGGTTGAGGAGCGAGCAGTATAATAATGACGGGTTGGAGTATGATTTCGTTGTTGAGCAGTATGGAATTGTAGAATTTAAACCAAAAAAATATGAAAATCATTTAGCACAATACAAAATAAGAGATTTTGAAAATAAGTCATCTTCGGGTTATTTTTATGTAGGAGGTGCTGAAGGGATAACAGCAAATGGCAGTAATAGTTATCCTGATGGATGGAAGATAGCTATGATGCCGGGGACATATAAAATAATTGTTTATACTGATTATTATAAAGATAATCCGGAGCCATATTTTAGTATGGATACGACTTTCACTCCATCTTCAAACCAATCTCCAAAAACAGGTACTGGGTTTAATGGGTTTGATGAAAAAAGTGCATATATTTACACTCCTGCTTCAATACTCCCTAATACAACCTACTATGACAACATAGGATTTTATAGAGGAAATGCAGAAAAACTTCCAGCTTCTAGTTCTGCGTATAGTGTAAATAACACTATGGATGTGTTTACATTCTCTTTATCTGCTGAGTCTGATGTTACTAGATATATGCAGGTGAATAATAATGGTTTAAATGTTCAATATCCCGTTTATGTTTATATTAAAAATAGTGCAATGAAAAATGTATGTAATGATTTTTATATTTCAGCATACAAGGCGACTACTCCAACGAGTGATAAAAGTTCCTCCTCTTGCAGGTTAGACGCGGGGGATTATTTTTTAGAAGTACGGGGAAGTAGTGCTTATGATTATAATTTTAAGCTTCAGAGTACACCTGTTAATACAACACCTAGCTGTGAACCGTTTTATTTAGAGAGTGATAAACAAACAGTAAAGCTTAATATAGGAGATGTTCGCTATTTTAATATAAAAATTTGTGGTGATGTACAAATTACAAGTAGTGATGAGAGTGTAGCAGTAGCAACAGAATCTAAAACTGAATTTATTACTGAGGTGGAGGTGAGGGCTATAGCAGATGGAACAGCTACTATTACAGTATCAGATAAAAATAGTGTGGGTACTTTGTATATTACGGTAGGAGAAGCTACACCAACAAATCCAATTACTACTCCAGATACTAAAGAAGTGATAGGTAAGATAACTTTTTTAGAGTATGAACCAGAGGGGTATTTCACTTGGAGTGAAGCAAATACTTTCTGTAAAGAAAGGGGTTATAGACTTCCAACGATGAATGAGCTTATCTATGTTTGGAACTTAAATGGTGGAAAAATTTCTCCAAAGGGTTTTGAAAAAGATACTTTCTACTGGTCGAGTGAGATACTTACTGCAGGAACGAACTACTTTCAGGGATGTGCAATGGATTATGACTGTTCTGAAGCAGATAGTTGGCCAAGTGATAGTAATGGACATCCTAAATGCGTAGTGAGTGTAGATGGTTCTTTTGTAAATATAGAGAGCTTTAAGGAAGAGAATGATGGAGATAATAAAAAAATAGAGGTTACAATGGATGATAAATCTGTTATTACAATACAAACTCCACAAGATAGTAAAGTTAATGAAAATCAAGCTAAAGGGGTAACAGTAGAACATAGTGTCAATGAAAATTTTGCTCTCAAGACAACTCTTAATCAAGATGGTTCACTTCTTGAAGAGATAAATACGAAATTAGATGCACTACTCCAAAAAACAGAAATTGTTATAGACTTGTTGATAAAAAATGCAGAAATTTATAGTGATGGCAGTAGTAAAATTATGAGTGAGACAAATGGATTTACTTTAAATCTTTTTACAGATGCAAAAGCACAAGTGACACCAAAATACTCTATAAATAGTAAAAATGTAGTTATGCCAACCTTTAATAGTGGTTCGAAAGTACATATAAAACAGGAATCAGGTGTTGTAATTATAGAGGTGAAAACGACACTCACTACAAAACTTACATTTTAAAAATAGGAGGAAATAGTGAAAAACTTATTTGTAAACTTAACTTTATTATTAACACTCATGATAACTTTAGGAGCTTGTTCGAAGAGTGAAAGTGGGGATAGTGCGGAAGATGTAGTTCTGACTACTGGAGAGACGATATCTTGTAGTGATGCAACTTCATTTTCAATTATACCCTCTGAAGGGGATGAACCGGATATAACAATAAGTAAAAATACATCTACTGGAGTCACAACTGTCACATATGACTCCACAACTGGAAGTGCAACGGTGGTTGGGTGTAGTAAAATTTAGTATTTATGTGAAAATGTCATGGAGTTTATTTCCATCAGCCATCTCTTTATGGACTCTCTCCCAGTCATCATTTTCAATGGCTGTTTTGAGTTGTGCTAACTCCTCTTGAAAGACTGTAATGGCCTCGAGGAGATTTGTTTTATTTTGTCTGAAGATATCTTCCCACATATCGGGAGAACTTTTTGCTAAACGGCTCATTGAACGGTATCCTCCAGCTGCAAGGGCTAAAATGTTGTGTTTATTCTCTTGTTTCATAACGGCATTTGCAATGGAGTAGGAGACGGCATGAGGCATATGTGAGATAAATGCAGCGTGTCTATCATGCTCATCCGCACGCATAAATGTTTTTTTCATCTTTAGCGATTTGAAGATTTTTTTTGCTATATTTGCCTGATGTTCACCACTCTCTTCAAGGTTACACAAAACAACAACTTTATCTTCATAAAGCCCCTTTATAGCAGCTGCCGGACCAAAGTTTTCTGTTCCAGTCATAGGGTGTGCCGCAACAAAGTTTTTGCGTATCTCTTTAGGAACCGATGTAACTATTTTTGATTTTGTACTTCCAAGGTCAATTATGGTACACTCACTCTTCACATCTCGCATCTCTTTGAGAGTCGCTATTACTCCATCTACTGGAATTGCTAAGAAAATGACATCACATTTTTTTACAGCATCAAAGTTAACAATCTCATCGACTAAACCAAGTGATAGGGCTTCTTCTTTATGTTTTTCATTATGGTCATAACCGACGATTTTTTTTACAAAACTTTTATCTTTTAGGCTCAGAGCAAGAGAGCCTCCCATGAGTCCTAAACCTACTATTGCTATATTCATTTATCTGACTTTATTTATAATTTTTGAAATTATACTGAATTTACTCTAGATTAACCACAAAATGGGTAAAATCTCTTTTAATTTTAACGCTATGGAATTTTATTTTAATGAAACTTAAACTCTTTTTTCTCCTCTTTTTTTCCTTTTTTACTCTCAACCTCTCTGCACAAATAGTTAAAGAGATACACTATGATGGACTTGTGCATATCTCTGAGCCAGTTGCACTTAGAATGCTTGCTTTTGAAGCTGGAGATGATATAGATGTGAAGATGGTAGATGATGCAATTAAAAAATACTTCAAACAGGGCTATTTTAATGATATCTGGAGTGAATTTGATGAGGGAGTTTTAACTTTTTACTTTAAAGAGAAAGCGATTATCTCCAAAGTTGAGCTTCAAGGCTGGAAAGAGAATGATGATGATGTTATGGATAGTGTCATACAGATAAAAAAAGGGACACTTTATGATGAAAAGATTCTTGAAGCAGCAAAAAAAAGAATTATAGAAGCAATCTCTCAAGAGGGTAAGATAGATAGTGTTGTTGAGATTAAAACAGACTATCTTGAAAATGGAAGTATAAAAGTTACTTTTATAGTTAATGAGGGTGAAGAGATTATAATAGAAAAGCTCGATTATGTGGGTGTGTATGGTCTTGACCCTGAAGATTTTGATACGGTTATAGCAAACAAAGAGCATGAGTTTATGGGCTGGTTCTGGGGGCAAAATGATGGAAAAATGTCTTTACGAGATTTGCAATATGATAACTTAAGAATCCGTGATTACTATATGCAGTATGGTTATCTTGATGCAAAAGTGAATGAACCTTTTGTGCGTGTCAACTTTAACCACTATACAGCAGATATGAGCTATCAGATAGAAGAGGGTGAGCCTTATACCATTGAAAAAGTCTCTCTATATCAGTCAAAACAGGTGATTCCAGAAGCTGTATTGCGAGATGTTATTTCACTCAAAGAGGGTGAAGTCTTTAATATTAAGTCTTTTAGAAAAGATTCTGAGAAAATAAAGACGCTTATTGCAGATAAAAGTTACGCTTTCGTGCAGGTAGTTCCAGATTTAAAAAAGAACAAAAAGAATCATACTGTGGAGGTTGTCTTTAAAATTACTCCGGGTGATAAAGTGAAGATTAGAGATGTAGTCATCTCGGGAAATAATCGCACTTTAGATAGGATCGTGCGCCGTGAACTTTTCTTGGGACCCGGAGATATGTACTCTTTGACAGATTTAAAAGATTCTCGTAATGCTATTGGTCGTTTAGGTTTTTTTGATAGCACTACCATTGAAGAGAAGCGTATAGATAACCACACAATGGATCTCATAGTTAAAGTAAAAGAAGCACCAACAGGAAATATACAACTTGGAGGTGGATATGGGAGTTATGGCGGTATTCTCATAAGTATTGGTGTGAATGACAGAAACTTATGGGGATCTGGAATTAATGTCGGCGTAAAAGCGGAAAAATCTCAAACGACACAAAATTATTCATTTAATATCTCTAATACTAGACTCAATGATAGTGACTTTAGCGGAAATTTCTCCATCTATCACTCTGTATATGAGTATAATGACTACGCAGTTGCGAGCGATGGAGTAAATGTGGGTGTTGGTCATAGGTTTTCAAGATACATTACAGGGTATGTTGGGTATGGGTATTCAGGAAACTCCTATACATTTGATAGTACGATTGACTTAAATACTACAGATACATTCTACTTTGAGGATTATACAAAGAGTGGGATTACAGTAAGTGCTAAGTGGGATAATACAGATGATTATTATCTACCTCGTAGTGGGTTTGAACTCTCTCAAAGTTTTGAGAAAACAGGTGTTGGTGCAGATGCGAACTACTTGAAGTCTCGAACAAACTTTGGAAAATATAATGGACTAGAGCCTTATCTAGGCTTTGATGCTATCTTTAGATACAAAGCAAGACTCAATGTTGTTGTAAACAATGGTTATATTCCTCTTGCTGAGAAGTTTTATATGGGTGGTATTGGAAGTGTAAGAGGGTATCAATCTTACTCCCTCTCTCCTACAATAGTAGATGATAGCGGTGTTGTACGAAGAATTGGTGGAGAGAAAACATTTTCAAACTCACTTGAGTTAAGTTTTCCACTTATAAAAAAGGCAAAAATGCGTTTAGTGACTTTTGTGGATTGGGGATTTATTGGGGATGAAGATATTACTGAAATCTCTCGCGGGGGTTACGGAATGGGGATTGAGTGGTTCTCGCCTGTTGGACCGATTCAGTTGATGTTTGCATCACCTCTTAACAAACAACCCGGGGATAGAACTTCAGGATTTGAATTTACTATGGGACAAAGATTTTAGGTTTTAGTAAAAATAACCTGAAAATCTTTGTTCGGTGCTTTTATACTACTTACTGCTTCTTTGGCAAGATAGAGTCTTTCTTTTGAGGAGATATAGAGTCTGCCATTATTAAATTTTATTTCAAAGTCAATATTTCTAGGTCTATGACTCAGTAAAGAAATTGCCAAAGAGAGTAGGTAGCTGAGTACATAGGTAGTGTGTGGTGAAGGAAGGAGCTTCTCATACTTCTTAAGATGAGACTCAGCAGGGAGTTTATTTTTAGCATACTTTGTAAGTGTAGCAATAAGTGTATTTGAATGATGTGTAAAGCCATATTCCAAGGCATTTTGTATAAGATAATAAGTGTGTTTGTTTTGTGAATAAAAATGTACACTACTGCCTATAGGGTAGAGCTTTGCAGCGATACCTAGCTCATAGCGATATTGTGCATCGACGACAAAATACTCAGCAGTTAAGTCAAAAAGCTTTTTTGCAAGTTGGTTGAGTTGTGTTGAAAAAGTTCTATCTTGCAGTCTGCTGTCAAGGAGATATTTTACAGAGGTGTTAAAGTTATGTGGAAACTTATGTTTTGAGTGTCTTAGCAGATCACTGAGATAGACTCCCTCTCTTACGCCAACACCACTTGTAATAATGTTTTGTATATTGAGTTTATGGATAACCCTTTGGAGTATTAAAACTCCCGGTTTAATCACATCAAAACGATTACTTTTTATCCCTAATACCTCAAGTGCATTATTATCCTTTGCATCAAGTACGCGAGAGATAAATGCTTTAAAGTTGTTCACACCATACTCATACGCGTGCAAGTTATTAATAGGATAGTTGGCTTCACTCATAATAGCTGCTGAAACTGCTCGAAATGTTCCGCCTATCCCAACAAGTGTTGTTGCATCATCAATAGGTAGCCGAGATAGCTCTTTATCAATATATGCAATCGCTTCTACCTTCTTTTTGGCATCACAAAAAAGTTCTTTAAGTCGTACGGTACCGAGTTGTAAAGAGAGCGTGTGAGATACATCATAGCCATCTATGAAGCTTAACTCTGTAGAACCACCACCGATATCTATGCTCAGAGCATTATGCTGTGTAGGTAGCAGGTTTGCACAGGCTATGGCACCAAAGTATGCTTCTTTCTCACCCGATATGACTTTTATATTGAGTTTGAGTTGTTTTTTTACTTTTGATACAAAATCATTTTTATTGGGGGCATCACGCAGAGCAGAGGTTGCAACACACAGAAGCTTTCTGCTTTTAAAAGATTTTGAAATTAAGAGAAAATCACGAAGTGCATCGAAGGCTCTTTGCATGGGTATCTCTTGAAGATTTCCACCGTGCTTGTAGGCATCTTCTGAAATTCTAACCTTACTCTTCTCCTCGTGAAGGAGATGAAAGGCATAACGAGAAGTTTTCTCATAAACTACCATTCTAACTGAGTTAGAACCGATGTCTATGACTGTAACTCTCTTTGCCAAAACTACTCTTCTAACTCTAAGTTTTTCGCTTTAAACTGCAGTTCTGCGATTGACTCAACATTATCTTTATCTGGTACTATACAATCTACAGGGCAGACTGATATACACGCTGGCTCATCATAAACACCAACACACTCTGTACAACGATCAGGGTCAATATAATAGATGGGATCTCCCTCTTCTATTGCTATAGTAGGACACTCCTCTCTACACGCATCACACGCTATACATTCATCATTTATTATTAGAGCCATTGAAAAACCTTATATATACTTTTTTATTTTGTAGTGCCCGATTTATAACAAAATAAAGCTTTAGTATATTTTAAATTGTAAGAAGTCTAATCATTTCGAGGAATAATACAGGAGAGTTTGGAGTTAAGTTGTAGTGATGCAACAGTACCATCAATCCCATCTTTTCTGTTTTCAATCTTTATGGTTGCGCCAAGTGCATCAGCAGCACTCTTTGCTAAAAAGAGACCAAGCCCAACGCCCTGTTTATTTCCTTGCCTTTTAAATGGAGCAAAAAGATCAACACTCTCATCTATACCGCACCCCTCATCTATTACTTCTATGAGCAAACCACCGTAATCCTGCCTGCTTTGAAGTGTTACTGATTTTCCTTCTGGAGTAAATTTGAGAGCATTTTGCAGAAAGTTTTGTACTATTTGGTTAAGCAGACTCACTTGTAAGTTTGCCATGTAGCCGTCTGGCTCAAAATTCATATGTAACTCTTTTCCCTCGTTTGATGCAAGGAGTTGAAAATCATTTGCTTTTTGGCGCAAAATTGCTATAACATCCACCTCTGTAGGTTTATCAAGTTGCGCTCCCTCCTGACGACCGATATTTAAGATGTTTGAGACGATAATGTTCATCTCATCAATCGTTTTGTTGGTTGTCTGTAGCGCTTCTATATACTCTTCAGGTGAGCGTTTTTTAATAAGTGTCACTTGGTTTTTTAACTTTATAACAGCAAGGGGTGTCTTTAGCTCATGAGCTGTCCCTATAAAGAGTTCTTTTTGGTATTTTACAAAGTTTTGGATACGAGAGATAAGATGGTTAATGGTCTCACCTAGTGGTTCAAACTCTTTAGGCAATCGTTCTGTATTTATAGGTTTGATAAGGTGTTCGTTCATATTTGCTAGTTTGGAGTTGATGATTTTAAGTGGACGTACTAGCATTTTTGAAAGAGCAATAGCGTAGAGAATAACAAGCGCAAAACCAGCAATGTTGATGATAAAGATATATCGAATAATTTTTTTGAGTAATCTCTTTGTAGTGGTGATATCTTTAGTAATTTTAAGATAACTATTGTTTTTGAGATTAAAAGGGTAGAGAAGTGTTAAAAAAGTTCGCTTCTCTTTGCTTGTTTCATACTCTGCAACACCGATGTTTTTATTTTTAAGATAGATAATCCCAACATTAAGACTTAAAAAATTCTCCATAAAACTTCCATCATCATTATTGAAAATAGATTTGTTGTTAACAATATTTTGAGCATAAGTGAGCAGTTCTGTGTGTTTATCGTCATAGATTGATTTTTCTATAAAAAAATAGAGTACAGAAGAGAATGTTAAGATTAAAAAGGCAGAAGAGATTATAAGTTGAACGAGAAAATTTTTACGAATACTGCGTTTGGAGAACATATCTAACTCCCAAAATAAGATGGAAGATTATAACATGAAAACTATAAAAAGGGCAGAACCCTTTCTACTAAAGCGTTAGTTTACCTCTTTAGGAAAACAGAATCTGTATCCACGGCGACGAACTGTTTCTATAGTTGTAATCTCTAATGGTTTATCCATTTTTTGTCGAATCTGATTGATAGCAACTTCGATAACATTTGGTGTTACAAGCTCTGGCTCTTCCCAGATTGCATCAAGGAGTTGCTCTTTAGAGACGATTTGGTCACGGTGGCGAGCAAGATGTGTAAGTACCTCAAACGGCTTCCCTTTGAGTTCTATTTCACTCTCTCTGTAAGTGATTTTTTCCTCTTCAGGGTTAATAGTTAAATCTTCTATTTCAATGATATTGCTTCCACCAAAGCGTAAACGAGCTTCAAGACGAGCGATAAGAACATCAAAATCAAAAGGCTTTCTTATATAGTCATCCGCACCAGCACGAAGTGCCTCTATCTCACTTTCATTATCATCACGAGCAGAGAGAACAACTACAACTGTTTTTGGAGCATTTGCTTTGATATCACCAATAATATCTATAGAGTTGCCATCTGGAAGCATCCAGTCCATAAGTACTAAATCGTAGTTACGAATGTCAAGATAGTATTCACCATCTCTTAGTGTCTCAACAACATCACTTTGGTAACCAAACTCTTTGAGGCCTTCAGCAAGCATTTTATTTAATGTTACTTCATCTTCAATAATAAGAATGCGCATTAATAATTTCCTAGTATAAATATTTTTGCGGAATCATAGCATAATTTTAGGTTACTTTAAAGTTTTTTTCAATTTTCTTTAAAAAAAAGTGAAGTTAGGATTAAGAATCAAAACTATAATAATTGGCTACACTTACCCTACAGTCGGACAAAATAGCAGGTTTCGTAATCTTTAAAGTGAGCTTGTCTATGAGAGAAAAATTTTCTTTTAGTTTTGTACTGAGATAGGCTAAAGCATCTTCGAGAAGTAAAAATTTATTCTCTATCATACTTTTTTTAATAAGTTGTGCAACATCTGCGTAATTTATAAAACTATCCCTATAGTTATACTCTACAGTAAGATTGATGCAGATATCTTGAGGGGTAACTCTTTCAAAGTCTAAAATTCCAATGATGCATTGAAATTTGAGATCTTCAATGTAGATAGTCATTAGATAACGGCTTTCTCTTCACCACTAAAGAGGCGGATAATATTGGGTATATGTTTGTAAAAGAGAATGAAAACAATAAACCCAACAGGAGCGTGAGCCATATCTGGATGAATATAAAAGCTTGAGATAAAGAGGACTAAAACACCTGTGAGTGATGAAACAGAGGAGATTTTAAGAGTTTTTGCCATTATTCCCCAGACTACAAGTGCTAAAAGTGTCTCCTGTGGAATCATAAACATCATCACTCCCATACCAGTAGCAATCCCTTTGCCACCTTCTAGACCTAGATATGGAGAGAAACAATGCCCAATAACAGCTAAAACAGCGATGCCCCAGAGTGTAGCTTCACTCATACCCATAAAGTAAGCAACAGTTAAAACTAAAACACCCTTAATAGCATCGAGTGCCAAAGTAGCAGCACCTAACTTTTTTGCAAGAGCAGGGTTTTGCTCTTTTACAACACGCAGTACATTTGTCGCACCTATACTTCCGCTTCCACTCGCTTTTACATCTACTCCAGCAAACTTCTTGGCAAGTAAAAGACCAAAAGGGATGCCACCTATTAAGTATGCAGCTATAAAAAACTGCACATTAGTATTGAATAAAAAATCCATAAAAAACCTTGTAATTATTTGTGATTCTTATTTTACACTTTATATATTAATAAGTAGCTAAAATTTTTTGATATAATAACGACAATTATAAATATAGGATGTTTTCTTGCAATTAAGTAACGAAGAATTAAAAACAAAAATAGAAGAGTTAAAGAAGAAACTGAGTGTCACAGTTGTGGCTCACTTCTATCAGCGCGATGAAGTTTTTGAAGTTGGAGATATTACCGGTGATTCTCTTGAACTTGCTATGAAAACAAAAGCAGATGATGCGGAGTTTGTACTCTTCTGCGGTGTTGGTTTTATGGGACAGAGTGTTAAGGTGCTTTCTCCGGAGAAACGAGTGGTCATGCCAAAGATAGCGTGTTGTGCAATGGCGCGTATGATTGACTCTCTCTACTTTGATGAGAGTGTCAAGTTTTTAAATGATAATGGCATTTCTAATGAAAATATTTTGCCTATCACCTACATAAACTCAAACGCGGATGTTAAAGCAAAAGTAGGTGAGATGGGTGGTATGGTCTGTACAAGCTCTAATGCAAAAAAGATTATCACAAAAGCGCTAGGCGAAGGAAAGAAAATCCTTTTCGTGCCAGATAGATGTTTGGGACAAAATATCGCAAATCAGATGGGGCTAAAGTCTATGGTAATAGGTCAAGAGGGAGACCCACAGGAGTGTGATATCCTCTGTTATGATGGATTTTGTTCAGTACACCAGCTCTTTACTGTTGAAGATATTGAGTTTTACAGAAAAAAATATCCGGGCATAAAGATAGCAACTCACCCAGAGTGTGACCCTGCCATCTGTGATGCAAGTGATTTCGTCGGTTCTACCTCTCAGCTTATTAAGTATATTAAAGAGCTTCCTGAAGATCAAAAAGTGGCTGTTGGAACAGAGTTTAACCTTGTAAACCGTCTGCGTCCGAAAAACACTTATGTACTCAGTTCGACAAAACCAGAGTGTCCGACTATGAACGAGACGACACTTCAAGATGTCTATGATACACTCAAAGCCATAGATGATGGTGCGCCTATCAATGAGATAGAGGTAGATGAGAAGACACAAAAGTGGGCAAAAGTTGCCTTAGAGAGAATGTTAGAGTTATGATAGAGTCTTTTGTAAAAGAGGCTTTGGCTGAAGATGTCGGTCGTGGAGATTTGTATGCTTTAGTAGAAGAAGCAGTTGATGCAAGTGCAAAGATAGTAGCAAAGAGTGATGGTGTAGTTGCAGGTGTGAAATACATCAATACACTTGCATCATTAGAGTCTTTTGAAATCGCTTGGCAAAAAAGCGATAAAGAGAGCTTTTTTAAAGGGGATACTCTAGCAACTCTCAAAGCAGACTCTCACACACTACTACGATGTGAGCGAACTATCTTAGATATGCTCCTGCACGCAAGCTCTATCGCTACACTTACAAGAAAATATGTAGATATCATCAAACCCTATGGTGTAAAACTGCTAGATACAAGAAAAACACGGCCACTCCTAAGAGTCTTTGAGAAGTACGCTACGCGTTGTGGGGGTGCAACAAATCATAGAATGGGTTTAGATGATAGCCTTATGATAAAAGATACGCATCTCAAAACCATTAAAAATTTGAAATCCTATGTAGATGATGCAAGAGAAGTTATCCCTTTTACTGCAAAGATAGAGGTAGAAGCAGAGAGTTTTGATATAGCAAAAGAGGCTTTTGAAGCGAACGCGGATATAGTGATGTGTGACAATATGACTCCAGAGCAGATAGAGGAGATAGTAAAGTTTAGAGATGCAAACTACCCTCATATTCTCCTAGAAGCAAGTGGCAATATCTCTCTTGATACTATAGAGTCTTATGCAAAAACAGGAGTCAATGCCATAAGTTCAGGCTCACTCATCCATCAGGCGAACTGGATTGATTTGTCTATGAAGATGGATTAAAGTAAAGAAAAATCTATGCACAGATTTTTGTGGGTTCTTCTAGGAGAGATGAATGGCTGATGATGCAGAGAAGAGAGAAGATATCATTTTTCCAACGAAAAAGGAACGCGTCCCTTTTTCTACGCTAGCCGCTATGGCACTAAAGAAAAATCTATGCACAGATTTTTGTGGGTTCTTTTAGGAGAGATGAATGGCTGATGATGCAGAGAAGACAGAAGAACCCACCCCCAAGAAGATAGAGGATGCCCGAAAAGAGGGGAATGTTCCAAAGTCTCAGGATGCTTCAGGGGTGGTGACGCTCTTTGTGGCGATACTTGCGTTTTTAATGCTGTTTCCTTTTATTGCTGAGCATATGGAGCGGTTATTTCAATATTACTTCTCACTTGTGGGTATGCCCTTAGATAAACTTTTTATGTTAGATATTGCCATTGTGACTTTTAAAGAGATTTTTTTAATGATACTACCTCTCTCTTTAGCTGTTGCTATAGCAGGTGTTATTGCTGCAGTTTCACAATTTGGATTTCTTTTTACCACAAAAGCAATTACTCCAGATTTAAAAAAATTAGACCCTATTAAGGGGATGAAAAATCTTTTTTCTCTGAAAAAAATTATAGAAGGTGTAAAGACAACACTCAAAGCTTTTACTACACTCGGTGTTGGTTTTATATTTTTCTTCTTTTTTATCAAAGAGTTACCTACAGTTGCTCTTTTTTCTCTTGCTGATCAACTTGACTGGTTGAAAGATAAGATGATAATCATTGCACTTGTTATGCTCCTAATTATTTTTGTATTTGCTGTTATAGATGTTGTGATTGTGAGAAAACAGTATTTTGATGGACTAAAGATGTCTAAGCAAGAGGTAAAAGATGAGATGAAAAATATGGAGGGAGACCCCTTGATTAAGGGAAAAATTAAACAGAAGCAGATGGAGATTTCACGCCAAAGAATGATGGCAGAAGTACCAAATGCTGATGTGGTTATAACTAACCCAACACACTATGCTGTAGCAATTAAATATGATGCAGAACAATCCCATGCTCCCGTGGTTGTGGCAAAAGGGATGGATTTTGTAGCACAACAGATAAAAAAGATTGCTAGAGAGAATGATGTTCACATAGTACAAAATCCACCGCTTGCAAGAAGTCTCTATGCAGAGGTTGAAGTGGAGCAGACTATCCCTGAAACTCTCTTTGGTGCTGTGGCAGAAGTTTTAGCGTATGTCTATAAGATGAATAAAAAATAGTATATAATTTCATAAAAGTAATGAATTTGATAGATATAAAAAAGTTTGAAGAGAGTGGGCATATTCTCTTAGTTACAGATAATGCATCATTTACGAATGCGAGTGTGTTGTACTCTTATGTATTGACACTTCATAAAAAAGTATCACTCTTTAGTGGAGAGCCTTTGCATACATCACTCTCCTATCTTCCATGGTTTGATAAGTGTCGTAACTCTCTGCCGTCATCGGCTGAACAGAGTATTAGAGTTGATAGTGATGCACAAGCACTTTACTACTTTTTAAAAGAGCATTCGATAAAGATAAATAAAAAGATGGCAACTGCACTTTATGCAGGGTATTTGTGGCAGTTTGATGGATTTCGCTCAAGTAAGATTGATGGTACAATATTTGCTGATGTAAGTGAGTTAATAACGCTTCAAGCAGAGTATAAAAAGTGTCAACACTTTTTTTATAACGAAAAGCCTTTGGCATTTTTTCGGTTAAAATCATTATTGTTTGCGCGTCTGCTTCTCACTTCTGATGCAACGGTGGCACAGATACTCATTAGTGATGATGATTTGAAGCAGACAGGTGCAAGTATGGATGATGCATATGAGATAATGAAAGAAGCACTTCAGATAGCGCATGTGCAAGAGGTTGTGCTTGTAAAAGATGATAATAGAGAAATTTTAAGAAGAGTAAAGGAAGTTTAATTTGAAAAAAAACAATAATTCGTTTGGTTTGCTTTTTGCAATGATATTAGTAATAGGAGGGAGTCTTTTTATTTACTTCTCCTCCATGTTTGAGCGCAATGCACCTGAGGTCTCCATTAATCTAAAAGAGTATTGGAATCTTAAAAAACCATTAGAGATTAAGATAGAAGATGCAAGTGGTGTAAAAAGCTACAAGGTCATCATGAAGAGTGCAAAAGAGGAGAAGACCTTAGAGTATGAGCAACTTCTCACTCCTGAACAAAACTTAACACTTACAGTAGAGCCACCACGCAGTGCATACACGATGAAAGAGAAGAAGATTAATATTATTGTTGAAGCTACAGACGTAAGTAAATGGAATTTTTTCTCTGGAAATAGTGTCAAAAAGGTTTATAAGTTTAAGATTGATAAAAAGAGACCACGGGTAAATGTCGTTAGTAACTCCTACAAAATCTCTCGCGGGGGTTCTGCTTTGGTTATCTTTAGAGTGCAAGATGAGAACTTGGATACTTTTTATATAGAAGGAAATAATAAAAAAAGATTTATTCCACAACCATTCTATAAAGATGGGTACTATATCTCGCTTCTAGCATGGCCTGTAAAAGATAGTAGCTTTAAAGCAACTATCATTGTAAAAGATAAAGCAGGAAATATCTCTAAAGAGTATATTCCACTCTATTTAAAGCAAAAAAACTATAGAGTTTCCAAAATAAAAGTGAGTGATAAGTTCTTAAAAGGAAAGATTGCTGATTTGGCAGAGGAGTTTGTGGAGACACAAGGTGTGAGTGACCCACTCGAGCAGTTTAAGATTATAAATGAAGATGTACGAGAGAAAAATGAGAAACTTATCCATAAACTCTCTTCAAAAGTTCCACAAGAGAAGATAAGTAAGTTTAAAATAAATAAAATGTATCCTCTGAAAAATGCGAAGGTTGTTGCTTACTTTGGTGATCACAGAAAATATTATTATGATGGTGATAAAGTGAGTGAATCGTATCATTTAGGACTCGATTTAGCATCAAACTCTATGGCGAGCATCAAGCCACAAAATGGTGGAGAGGTTGTTTTTGCAGACTATAATGGACTCTATGGAAATATGCCAATGATTTATCATGGACTTGGTCTCTATACTATCTATGGGCATTGTTCAAGCATTAAAGTAAATACAGGTGATACTGTTACAAAAAATGAGGTCATTGCACATACAGGTAAGAGTGGGTATGCTATGGGGGATCACCTTCACTTTGGAGTTCTTGTGCAAGGTATAGAGGTACGCCCTCAAGAGTGGATGGATAAACAGTGGATAAAGCTCAACATTTCAAATGTTATAAAGAGTGCGAAAAAAATAATCGATAGAGACTAAGGAGTCCCTTATGTATCAAACAACAATAAAAAAAAGCGTAGAGTTAGTAGGTATCGGTCTGCACAAAGGCTCACCTGTTAAACTGCGACTTGAGCCTTTAGAGTCTAATAGTGGTATTGTCTTTTATCGCTCCGATGTGGATGTCTCTATTCCTCTCATCCCTGAGAATGTTGTTGATACGAAAATGGCTACGGTTATAGGGAAAGACTCCTATGTTATCTCCACCATAGAGCATCTCCTCTCAGCAGTTTATGCGTACGGGATTGATAACTTACGAGTAGTAGTGGACGCTGATGAGGTACCTGTAATGGATGGCAGTAGTGCAAGCTACTGTATGCTCCTTGATGAGGCAGAGGTAGTACAGCTTGATGTGCCAAAAAAGATTATGCGTATTAAAAAAGATGTAGAGATACATGAGGGAGAGAAGTATGTAAAACTCTCTCCCGCCCCAGATTTACAGTATGAGTTTACTATTAAGTTTCCCCATCCTGTTATTCAAAAACAGGAGTTTGTCCTAAAGTTTTCAAAAGAGTCCTATAAAAAAGAGATTTCTCGTGCAAGAACTTTTGGTTTTTTACATGAGGTGCAGTATCTTCGCTCTAAAGGGTTGGCACTTGGTGGTTCTTTAGAGAATGCTATTGTTTTAGATGATAAAAAGATTCTCAATCCAGAGGGGCTTCGCTATGAAGATGAGTTTGTGCGTCATAAAATTCTTGATGCCATAGGAGATATGAGTCTTATCGGGATGAATTTTATCGGAAACTATGAAGCGATGGCTGGCAGTCATGATCTCAACCATAAACTTACCTTAGCACTATTGGCAGATAAAGAGAACTATGAAGTGATAGAACTTGTTGGTGAGAAAACAAAAGAGTTAGAAAAAGCGTATGCCTAAAAAAGTAGATGTTCTTCTTATCACACTTGCTTCACCTATCCAAATAGGGATATATGAGAACTCTCAGCTTATAAGAGTGATAGAATCAGAACAAAAAAGTTCTGATGTGCTACCTGTACTTTTTAGAGATATTCTCAAAGAGTATGAGGTACAAAAACTACTTTATGCTAATGGTCCCGGAAGTTTTATGGCGATAAAAATAGCCTATATATTTCTGAAATCTTTGAGTATTTTAAAAAATATCCCTCTTTTGGCAGCAGATGCATTTTATTTTAATGAAAATCAGCCAATAAAAGCGATTGGTAAGTTGCATTTTGTTAAAATTGCCTCAGAAATAAAAACTCAAAAATTAGAAACAGTACAAGAGTTACATTTTACTCTTCCAGATGTACTTGATTATAATGAGTTTAGCACAACTGCAACACCACTCTATAAAATAGGTGCTGTTGGATAATTTAGGATAGATAATTGACAATAAGCGTACCGGCAACTTCAGCGAACTTAGGACCAGG
>JALWSY010000086.1:0-19587 GCA_027083035.1 Sulfurimonas sp.
AGAATAAGGAGCAATATAACTAGCAAAGTAAACTGCCGCATAGGCAGCTTGGAAGAGCTTGTTTGAAGATATTGAGCTTATCTTTAAGTAAACTGCCGCATAGGCAGCTTGGAAGACCAGTACCACCACTATCACAAATTTGCAAATGTAAACTGCCGCATAGGCAGCTTGGAAGAAAATAAAAAACATATTACACAAATGAGTAATGTAAACTGCCGCATAGGCAGCTTGGAAGTCATTGCAGTTACATTTGTAAGCAGTTCAATAGTAAACTGCCGCATAGGCAGCTTGGAAGAGATAGAAGCGATGCGTGTCGAGTTGGAGAAGGTAAACTGCCGCATAGGCAGCTTGGAAGTACAACTATTGATTCAAATACAGATTCTGAATGTAAACTGCCGCATAGGCAGCTTGGAAGTATGTCAAAATCTTTAAAAAAGCCGTAAATCGGTAAACTGCCGCATAGGCAGCTTGGAAGAAAAATGAGAGTTATGTTTGGAGTGCGAGAGTGTAAACTGCCGCATAGGCAGCTTGGAAGTCTTTAACGAGTTCTCTGCACCTATCACAAGCGTAAACTGCCGCATAGGCAGCTTGGAAGTTGTTAATTTAACAAAAGTTGTCGGAAAAAAAGTAAACTGCCGCATAGGCAGCTTGGAAGTATTGCAAAGTTTGGTTATAACGGCTTTTTAGGTAAACTGCCGCATAGGCAGCTTGGAAGTATCATCTGCAAACTCTTTGACTTCATATCGTGTAAACTGCCGCATAGGCAGCTTGGAAGAAAGGCGGGAAACAGAAAGTTATCCATTGGACGTAAACTGCCGCATAGGCAGCTTGGAAGTGTATAAAATGCAACAGCTATCATATTCTGAAGTAAACTGCCGCATAGGCAGCTTGGAAGGATAAGCAGAAAAACTTCTACTGTTCTTCTATGTAAACTGCCGCATAGGCAGCTTGGAAGTTTAAAGAGAGTGTTTTAAGTGGCTCTAAGTGGTAAACTGCCGCATAGGCAGCTTGGAAGACTCTCTTTTTGAAGTGCATATTCACTATATTGTAAACTGCCGCATAGGCAGCTTGGAAGTTTAAAGAGAGTGTTTTAAGTGGCTCTAAGTGGTAAACTGCCGCATAGGCAGCTTGGAAGAAACCCACCAACTCTCTCATCCTCTGACTCAAGTAAACTGCCGCATAGGCAGCTTGGAAGAACTTTAAAAGCTGCATATATATTACATACGGGTAAACTGCCGCATAGGCAGCTTGGAAGTGGAGACTCTAAAACTGTGGTGTATGTGTTATGTAAACTGCCGCATAGGCAGCTTGGAAGCTGAGATGTTAATATGTTACCATTGTGTGTAAGTAAACTGCCGCATAGGCAGCTTGGAAGCCATTATTTTTTAAATGATTTACTTATGTGCTTGTTATGCATAGGAATGTATAAGGTCAGTTAATAAGAAATATGCCATAATATCAAAATCTATATTTTAAAGGAAAAGTTGCTATGGCATTAGAACAGATAACACAGGAAAATTTTGAAGAGAGAGTTGGAGCGCATGATATTGTGATTCTTGATTTTTGGGCTCCTTGGTGTGGGCCGTGTAAACAGTTTGGACCTATTTTTGAAAAAGTGGCTGCTGAGTACCCAGAGATACTTTTTGGTAAGATAAATACAGAAGAACAGCAAGAACTTGCAGGATATTTTAATATTCGCTCCATTCCAACAGTAGCTATTTTAAGAGAGGGGATAGGAGTATTTACTCAACCCGGTTTACTTCCCGAAGAAGCTCTGCATGACCTCCTTAAACAAGTGCAGGAGTTAAATATGGAAGAGGTGAGAGCAGAAGTGGCAAAACAACAAGAAGAAGCGCAAAAGAACGCTTAAAAGATGAGTGAAAAAAAATTAGTAAAGATACCAAGAACTACTCTAGATATCTATAACTATAGTGAAAATGGATTTAATATTTATGAGTTTGATGCAACAGAGTGTTCCCCTCCTGAACCTATGGTAAATACCATTGTTACACTTCAGATGTTAAAAACTGATAGAGATATACTGAAAGTAACTTATTTTCATGAACCACTACCTCTGTATGAACGTGTAAGAAGTACATTTTCTTACACTTCAGAGGAGTTGGAAGATGGTGATGTAGTGGTAACATTTAAGAAAAAATAATTATTCTATAATATTATTTTATAAAAGAGATAAGATAATAAAAATTCATTTATCACATTTATGTCACATCACAAAAAAATGTTATATATAAACTTCATTTAGTAGCTATTTCAACTCCACTTAAATTATAAAATGTAATACTGCAGTCGAATTTTGACATATAAAGGAGAAGAGAAAATGAAGAAGAAAAATCTACTTATTTCTCTGGCTGCATCTGTAGCATTTATGTCAATGTCTGCAACTACTGCTTTAGCTTACGATAAAAATCCTCCATTTGGATTAAATCAGTTAAAAAAGTACACAGAGATTGATGCAAATGGTAAGAAAACGATTGGGTATCAGCCAAAAAATGATTATAATGTGTTTATTAACTATGAGTTAGGTATGCACTGTGTTGGTTTTGCGATGGATTACTGTTGTGTGATTCCTCCATACAACTCTATTCAAGCACAAGCGGTATCAAGCGGGGCAAGTGGGAAGTTACCAAAGCTGCTTAGTCCTGATGATGATGTAAAACTTTATTACTATATGAAAGATAATACATATAGTGAAGGGAATAAGATGCGTTACTGGAACGTACCTAAAGATAGTGATGGTGATGGACACCTTGACTCTGCTGGGGATAATGTAGCAAATTATGTTTGGACACACCTTTTCATCTATAAAGATTTAGAGGGGACTATTCCTGCTGGGGCTACTGATAAAGATCGTCTTCGTATTGGACGTCAAGTTCCTGTAAGAGTTGATGCTGGTCCTTCTGGTAAGCCTCTCTCTGGTGGTTATCTTGAGTATGCTGGAAAGCATGGTGGCAATATCGTTATGACTGATACGCTTGTACCACCGGTAAAAAATGTAAAACTTGTACTTACAGCTTCGCATATTTGGGATGCTTTAGGACTTCCTCTAACAGCTTTTAATGATAATACAAGGAAAGGGTCTATTCGTTCTGTAACAGAGAAAGATTTTCAACCGTTTCAAAAATCTGTAGTAGAGATGCATGACCGCACAGGAAAGAGTGTTAAAAATGCGAATGGTACGGATGTCTCCTATTTTGGTACTAACCCTGTAGATATTCCTAACTGTTATGCTTGTCACTCTCGAAATGGTAAAGCTGCACAGATGGCTAGAGATGAAGGACTGAAATTTTCAGACAAAGAGTATGCTTACTGGAAAACATATGCAGATGAGTCTGAGTATATGGCAAGACTCTCTGAAGCTTCTATCAATATCTTATCACTTCATGATGCACACCATGGAACGACTTTTTTAAGTGATTATAATGATCAAGCTTCAGGAAATAGACTTGGTAAGACCGGTATGGTAAACTGTACAGATTGTCATGGTGATAATGTTTCTGGAAACCTTCAAGAGCCTCGTCCAACAGCTTCGGGATACAAGACTGTAAAAGCAAAAACTCTGAGTGAAGCAATTCACGGTTTTCACTTAGCTATGGTACCTATGCCTGATGGTGCGGGTAGAAGTCAAGCGTGTCAATCATGTCACCCAACACACTTTCAAAATCCTAATATGAATGATGATTCAAATCCTTTCCGTGTAACGGATAGATATGGAGAGGGTCGTTTCTCAAAAGGCGATATCAGAAAATCTGGTGGTGGTTGTTATGTGCGTCGTGATGCACACTCGAATCCAAATGCGAAACCTCCTTTCTTCTTAAATGAGTATGGTAAGTATCAACTCAATGAAGTCTCTATGAAAGATGAGCATGGTAATAAGTCTGAGATGAGAGGACTTTACTGTACGAACTGTCACACAAAAGTGGCTCAAGCCTTCCAAAACTTCGATAATATCACACACGATAGTAAGCAAGAGGGTACAACTTTAAGAAATAAATCACTTAAAGAGATTATTTCTGCTATTGCTGGTGGCGATGCTAAAGCATTTAATGCAATTGCAGATCCTAAAACAACAGGGAAGAATGAAGTTCTTAGCTACTATGCAGATCATAAATCAGCTACTTTAGTGAAGAATGCTGGAAAAGATGGACAGTTAGACCTTAAACCATGGAATCATCCAACTGGTGGAGATGTTCCATATAGTGCAGCATCTGCTGGTAATGATTGGTGGTTAGCGGCATCTGAGCCTCACTGTGCGGATTGTCACTTAGCTCCTTTTGTTGAGAGTGAAACAGGTGGAAAATATTTCCCAATTGATTTGCCAAACAAGTACTCTCTATATAGATACTCAAAAGGTCACGGAAATATTGCATGTCAAACATGTCACGAATCAACACATGGTCTCTACTCTTCAAGATATGATGGGAAAGATCGTTCTGTGGATGTTACAACACACGAACAAGCACTACAATACTCTCCAGATGGGAAATATAGTGGACCAGTTACTTGTGCTGCTTGTCATACAGTAAATAAAAAAGGTGTACCATTACAGTTAGAAGGTACGAAGTATGCAAATGACTATTGGTCTTCAGTAACATTGGCACACTTTATGAGAAGTGGAGATCAAAAACTATCAGTTGAAGAGTTAGTGAAAAAATATCCATACTCTAAATCTACAAATATCGTTACAAAAGGGTGGAAGTAAACACTCTTCGCTCTTTTTTAAATCACTCTCTCTTTTGAGAGGTGGTTTATTTGCTTAAGGGTTAATATAATAGTATATACTTTTATGCAAATAAACATCTTCTATCTAGTAAAATCAAGGAAAAATATCATTATGAATCCCTATTTAAAATCGTTGTTACTTCTCTCTGCACTCTCTTTAGAACTCTCTGCAGAGCTTGTACAAACTTACTTTGAAAATGGTGCGCTTAAGGCTGAGACAAATTATGTAGATGGCACACGTACAGAGGTGACCCCCGGTATTAAACAGGGTATGCAAAAAGTCTATTATGAAATGGGAGCTTTAGCGTATAGTGTCAATTATGTAAATAATAAGCGTGATGGAAAGCTGGTTTGGTATGATAAGCAGGGTAATAAACTCGCCGAGATGTACTATAAAAATGGAAAAATGGATGGTATTGAGAAAACCTACTATATAAATGGCAAAGTAAAACACTCTGTTATGTATGTAAATGATCAAAAAGAGGGTGAGCAAAGAGAGTACTATGACAATGGACAGCTCGCTCTTGTTGTGAAGTATGTACACAATAAAAAAGAGGGTTTGCAAAAAGAGTATAGATATGATGGGAAACTCTTTAGTGAAGTAAACTATAAAAATAACTATAAAGAGGGTATGCAACAATGGTATGATGCTTTAGGAAATGTAGAGAACAGTATTTTGTATAAAATGGACAGACCTGTTAACATCATGAAAAAGATAGAGGAGAAGAAAGAGGAGCCAAATGTTCTTATAAACTCTATCGACTTCTCCCCTCAAAAGCCAGAGTAGCCTTTTATTAGCTTATCTTTACTACAATACATTTTTTAAAAGAAGGATTTTTATGAAACAACTTTTCTCGTTTATGAACTCTATGAAAACAATGGCAGTTTTAATGCTTATCTTCGCCATTTCCATAGGGTATGCTACTATCATTGAAAATGATTTTGGAACTATGACTGCAAAGGCTGAAGTTTATAATGCTCGGTGGTTTGAGGTGCTTTTAGCACTACTCGCGATTAATCTTACGCTTAATATCTTCAAATATAGGATGTACACACTCAAAAAAGCACCTATTTTTATCTTTCACTTTGGATTTTTAGTAATCCTTCTAGGTGCTGCGATAACTCGTTACATCGGCTTTGAAGGTAATATGCATATCCGTGAGGGTATGAGTGCATCATCCATTACAAGTGCAGAGACTTTTGTAACACTAAGTGCGAGAGTTGGTGGAGAGAAGAAAGAGGTATCAGATGCAGTTTATCTCTCAAAAAGAGGTGATAACAGCATCTCAAAATCACTTAGTATCGATGGGAAGAGTGTTGAGGCAAAACTTGTTGAGTATATTCCTGATGCTGTAGAGACTTTAGTAGAAGATAAGATAAACGGTAAGCCAATAGCGAAGTTTATGATTACTACAAATGGTAGGGGAAAACCTGCTGCTTTAGCGTATGGTGATTATTATGATGGTGGTACATTTATCATAGATTTTGACTCAAAAGAGCAGTTTAGCAAACCTGTGATTCGACTTTTTTTAGAGGGTGATACACTCTATATGCATCACGAAGAGCCACTCTCGTACTTTAGAATGGCAGATAGAGAAAAAGGAGAACTTGCAGCAAATCCAAAGGATGTCTTAAACCAAAGAGTGCTTTACAGTATGGCAGATGGCAGTAGTTTTGTACTGCGTGATTTTATGAGCAAAGCGAGTAAAAAACTTGTAAGTAGCTCTAGCTTGAGTATGAATAGAAAGATGAGAATGAACTCTTCTGGGGTAGATGTACTGCGTTTTGAAGTTGCTGTAGAGGATGCGAAAAAAGTTGTAGATGTATATGGAAGAAATGGTGTGATTGGAGTACCAATAACTATCGTGTTAAATGGTGTAGAGGTAAGTATAGCGTATGGAGCCAAAGAGATAATGCTTCCATTTAGAATAAAGTTACTTGATTTTCAACTCGATCGCTATCCCGGTTCTATGAGTCCTGCATCTTATGCAAGTGAAGTAGTTTTAATAGATGATGCAAAGGGAATAAATATGCCATATAGAATTTACATGAACCACATACTAGAGCATCGTGGCTATAGATTTTTCCAAGCTTCATACGATAGAGATGAGAAGGGTACTGTACTCTCTGTAAACAAAGACCCCGGAACACTCCCTTCCTATTTAGGCTATCTTCTTTTGGCTATAGGTATGTTCTGGTCACTCTTCTCAAAACAGCATAGATTTGCAAAACTTGCTTCAAAAGCAAAAAAAGCAAGTGAGGCAAAGGTAGTACCCGCGCTTCTCGCTATTGGACTGCTCTTTAGTTTTACAACACCCTCTAAAGCAGTAGAACTTGACCCTGCTGTTGAGAAGATTTTATCTTTTGACAAAGAACACGCGGGTAAATTTGGAGAGCTTATTATCCAAGACACGCAGGGAAGAATGAAGCCTATGAATACACTTGCTACGGAAATACTAGCAAAGATGTATAGAGGTGCATCGTTGAAGATTGGAGCCTTTTCACTTGATCCTGATCAGGTTATACTTGGTATGATGATTCGACCTGATATCTATAAAAATGTAAAATTAATCCGTACCAAAGATCCTAAAATAAATGAAGCAATCGGTGCTGCTAAAGATGCAAAATATGTCTCTTTTGCACAGTTCTTTCAAGATCCCGAGGGGATGCGTGGTTATAAACTCCAACCACTTGTAGAGGAAGCGGCGAGAAAAGAGCCTAAAAATAGAAATAAGCTTGATAAAGCTGCTTTGAAAATTGATGAGAAGGTAAATGTTGCCTATATGGTCTTTACAGGCGCTCTCTTAAAGATGTGGCCATTAGAGGGTGAACCGTCAAATAAGTGGTTTGCTACTATCGAAGCATTGCAAAACTTTCCTCCAACAGAGAGTGCTATCGTAAGAACTTTGGCGGTGGACTATTTTACCTCTGTTGATGCTGCTCTTACTTCTAAAGATTGGTCAAAGAGTAATGCAGCTCTCTCTAAGATAGCAGCGTATCAAAAAAAGGCGGGTGCGGCTGTTTATCCTTCAGAAAATAAGATAAAAGCGGAGATATTTTACAATAAATCAAATGTTTTTGAGATTCTTTGGCCACTCTATTTTGTAGTTGGTTTTGTACTTTTGGTGCTGAGTTTTACGCAAATAATCTATCCAAAATTTAAGATGACCTATATTACAAAAGCATCGCTTCTTTTGTTAATACTCTTCTTCTTCGCACATACTGCAGGATTAGCACTTCGTTGGTATATCTCAGGACACGCTCCATGGAGTAATGGTTTTGAGTCTATGACCTACATCGCATGGGCAACAGTTTTGGCTGGATTTATCTTCTCAAAACGCTCGCCAATTACCTTGGCATCAACCTCAATCTTGGCTGGACTTATTCTTTTTGTCGCACACCTAAGCTGGATGAATCCACAGGTAACAAACTTAGTACCAGTTCTGAACTCCTACTGGTTAAGTATCCATGTAAGTATGATTACTGCATCATACGGTTTCTTAGGTCTTGGAGCGCTTCTTGGGTTTATCACGCTACTGCTCTTTATCATCAAAACAGATAAAAATGAGAAGCAGATTACTCTCTCTATCAAAGAGCTTAACGCTATTAATGAGATGAGTTTGATGGTGGGACTTGTAACGCTTACGGTAGGTAACTTTTTAGGTGGTGTTTGGGCAAATGAGTCATGGGGACGCTACTGGGGTTGGGATCCAAAAGAGACTTGGGCGCTTGTGACTATTTTGGTTTATGCAGTAGTTGTGCATCTGAGATTTATCAAATCAATCTATAGCGAATTTAACTATAGTGTTATCTCTCTTTTAGCCTTTACCTCAGTTCTGATGACTTACTTTGGAGTGAACTACTATCTAGCAGGTATGCACTCCTATGCAAAAGGAGATCCAGTACCTATTCCTGACTTTGTGCCTGTCTCTTACACTATCGTTGCTATTATAATAGCTCTGGCATTTAGAAACAGAAAGATAGTGTAGGCAAAGAGCGTGGAGTTTAAAGGCTTCTCGAAAAAGGCTTTGCCTTTTTTAAAAAAGATTCGCCAAAACAATAACAAAGAGTGGTTCGCCGCTCACAAATCAGAGTACGAAGAGTACATCTTAAACCCATCCCGTGCCTTTGTTGTGGAGATGGGTGAACACCTCCAAGCATTAGAACCTACCATACACGCAGAGCCTAAGATAAACAAATCCCTCTATAGAATTTATCGTGATACAAGAAGAATGGGTGCAAATAAAGAGCCTATAAAGTCACGCATAGGTGTGATATTTTGGCAAGGAAACAATAAACGGATGCAGAGTTCTTGTTTCTATATGCACTTTTCACCAGATGAACTCTTAGCAGCTGTTGGTGTACGCTGGTTTGAAAAACCAATGCTAGATGCCTTTCGTGAGTACATCAAAGATGATGCAAAGCGCGAAGAGTTATGGAGTATTTTAGAAGAGATAAAAGCAAAAGGAAAAGGTTATACCCACTTAGAAAAAGGGTATAAACGCTATCCTAGAGGTTTTACAAAAGAGATGGCTCACTCTGATTTGAGTCTTTACAAAGGTATGGCTACCTTTAAGGTTTTAGACCCAAAGCTAATAGTAGATGGTGAGAAACTTATAGATACCCTCTATGAGATTTATGAAGATATGTTACCATTGCAGCAATATATGTACGAAGTAAGTTTACGGGTAAAAGAGGAATAGATGGCAAAAGAAGCGGTAGTGCTGCTCAATATGGGTGGACCCAACAATCTTGATGAAGTTGAGATGTTTTTAAAAAATATGTTTAGTGATAAAAATATTTTGACAATGAAGAGTGATTTACTTCGTAAATTTATAGGGAGTATGATAACTTTTTCCCGCACGGAGAGTTCTCAAGAGATCTACAGAAAACTTGGCGGCAAGTCTCCTATAGTGGATCATACAAAGTCTCTTGTAGCAAAGCTGCAAGAGAAGTTAGGTGAAGCTGTTATAGTGGATTTTGCAATGCGATATACACCTCCTTTTGCTTCTGATGCTATAGAGAAGATAAATGCAACAGAGGTTGAGAAGATTTATCTTATCCCTCTCTATCCTCACTACTCAACAACTACTACGAAATCCTCTTTAGAAGATTTTGAAGAGCAGTATCATCGCTATGGCGCAAATGCTACACTTGTTGAGATAAAGCACTTTTTTGAAAATGCTACTTATAACAGAACAGTAATAGAGAATATCAAAAAAAGTGTTGGAGATGATGCGTATGGAGATTTTGATCTTATCTTCTCAGCACATGGTTTGCCAAAGAAGATAGTGGATGCTGGGGATGTGTATGAGAAACATATAAACAAGCACGTAGATATTTTAAAAGCTATGCTTGAGGGGGAGGGGATGACTTTTCATGAGACACATCTCGCTTACCAATCAAAAGTAGGTCCGATGGAGTGGCTCAAACCCTCTTTAGATGAGAAGTTGAGTGTAGTGAGAAACAAAGGTGTTGTGATAGTGCCTATAGCTTTTACCATAGATAATTCTGAGACAGATTATGAACTCGATGTTGAGTATAGAGAGATAGCAGAGAAACTTGGATTTAAAGAGTACAGAGTGGTTCGCTGTGCAAATGATGATGCACTTTTCGTTGATGCACTCTGTGAGATTTATGAGAAGATGCGCTCATGAAAAAGATAGTAATCTTTGATATGGATGGGACACTCGTTGATTCAAAAAAAGATATCACCATCTCTATAAACTATGTACGACAAAAAAACCATAATCTTCCACCTTTAGATGAAGAGTTTGTTGTAGAAGCTATCAATATGGAGGTGCGTAACCTTCCAAAACTCTTCTATGATACTGAGTGTTATGAGATGCAAGATAAAACTCTTTTTGAGGAACACTATGCAAAACAGTGTGTACAAAATCCATACCTTTACAAGGGAGTTGTAGAAATGTTAGATGCTTTAGAAAGAGCAGGAGTCAAAATGGGAGTAGCGACTAATGCTCCTACACGCTTTGCAAATCTTATGTTAGACTCTCTTGGGGTAAAGGAGAAGTTTGGCATCATTGTTGGTGCTGACAGAGTGAGTCATTCAAAACCAAATCCCGAGATGCTTCTAAAAATTTTGGACTTTTTTCACTATGATGCTTCTCAAGATAGAGCTTGGATGGTGGGAGATAACTCAAAAGATATTTTAAGCGCTCAAAATGCTAAGATAGAAGCACTTTTTGTTACTTGGGGATTCTCACCTAGGAGTGAGTTTGAAAAGAGGATTGCTACACCAGAAGAGTTACTACGAGTTGTTTTATAGAAAAATTATGATAAAATAGGACAAATCAAAGGAGCTAGATATGTTTTCGGCTGATTTACTCATAGCTTTTGCTTTTATGGCACTTCTTTTTTTACGTCAGATAGCTATTCTTAAGCAACCAAACAAACTTAACTACTCTCCACTTATGATAGGTATAGGTGCTATTGCCTCTCTTGTTCACTTTATCATTCATCCTGATAGTAGTAACCTTCTTTTACTTATACGCGAATCGATTTTCCCCCTTTTAGTAGCACTTCTATTGTATCTCGTGATGAATATTATGCATCAAACACAACTCTCACAAAATGCAAGAACTCAAGAAGAGTTTACAAGAGTCCTTGTAGATGAGCTGAGTGCCTTGAAGAGTTTTATTCTTGAAATAGAGGAGAAGATGATTCACTCTCAGGAGTTAGAGAGAAGTTCACAAGCTGAGATACGAGAGAAGTTTAAAAAAGATATCGCCGCTCTTGAATCCATACAGATGAATCAGATGAAGTTTATAGAGAAGTTTGACGAGATGGATCAGTGGCATAAAAATGTCTCAAAAGGTTTGGAGTATTTTACCGATGTTCAACTCCCACAACTTGATAATGTAGTGCATGAACATATAGATATCTTGCGAGTTGCAGAGCAGGATCACTACAACAAACTCACAGCACTCCTAGAGCGTGCTGTTGAGAGTCGTGGAGATATCTCTGAAGATATAGAGGGACTCAAAGAGAGCATAACGAGTATGAAGTCCCTCTCTAAAGATGTGGCAGACTCCATCACAAAACATACGCTTGAGCAACTCTCAGGAGTTACAAAAGCATTTGAGTCGCAGATTGTAACACTCAAGTCTCACTCTGAGGCGATAACAACGGCTCTGCATGAGAGTGAGAACAGATTAGGAACCATTCGTTCACAAAGTGAGATAATTATGAAGCAGATGGTACTCTCATCGAGCAAGATGGAGTCGTTGCAAAAAGAGAATAAATCTCTGCAAGATGTTTATGTAACACTTAAACAGCTCATCGAAGATGTGGAAGCCGTAAAAATAGACTACATTAAAAATCAAACAGAATTAAGTGCTATAGTGAAGAGTTTGCAAAGCACCCAAGAGAGACAACTTGGTTATGTGCATCAAGAGGTAGAAAGACTCGAAAACGCTTTAGAGAGCAAACTTGAAGTGTTTGTGCAGAGACTTGAAGAGCAACAGAGTAAGCACTCTGAGAGTACAAAAGCGCAGAGTATGGAGTTGATTGCAAAACAGTTGCAGTTTAAAAATGGTTATGCGCAAAATATACAGAGTGAAGATTAATCTGCTTTGGCTATAATCACAAAAAATTAAAAGAGAGTTTATGACACCTATACAGAGAGTTTTAGAAGCTATTGAAGATATAAAAAAAGGCAAAATGGTCATCATGATAGATGATGAAGATAGAGAGAATGAGGGTGATTTAGTCTATGCAGCTGCATTTAGTACACCAGAACATGTAAATTTTATGGCGACTCATGCGCGCGGACTTATCTGTGTAGCACTTAGTCGTCAGATAGCTACAAGGTTAGATTTAAACCCTATGGTAAACTCAAATACCTCCTCTTATGAGACTGCTTTTACTGTCTCTGTTGATGCAAAAGATGCACTTACGGGCATCTCGGCATCAGAGAGAAACGATACTATTCAAATCTTGGCAAACCCTATATCCAAGTCTGATGAACTTGTAAAGCCGGGACATATCTTTCCACTCATCGCGAAAGATGGGGGTACACTTGTAAGAACAGGGCATACAGAGGGGAGTGTTGATCTGTGCCGTCTTGCTGGTTTAAGTGAAGCTGGAGTTATTTGTGAAATCATTAAAGAAGATGGAACAATGGCTCGTCGGGATGATTTGGATGTTTTTGGTGAGAAGCATAATCTCAAAACTGTTTTTATCTCGGACATAGTGGAGTATCGCTTAGCAAATGAGTCTCTCGTCAAAGAGATAAGAGTAGAGGAGATAGAGTTCTTTGGTGTGAAAGTAAATCAACACACTTTTGAAGATCATGATGGGATTGAGCATACTGCCATTGAATTTTACTCTGCAGGGAGTGAGGCAAATGTGCGTGTGCATAATGTGATGCCTGACATTGAACTCTTTTTAAATCAAAAAAAGTACAATAATCTTGTGCAATCCATAGAGTATCTCAAACAAAATAGTGGTATTTTAGTCTTTATAAATAAGACGAACCACCAAGACAACTCTGCACCAAAAGAGTTTGGAATAGGCGCACAGATTATTAAATCTTTTGGTATTGAGAAGATGAACCTTTTAACTTCTACAAAGCAGACAGAGTTTGTTGGTCTGAGTGGATTTGGGCTAGAGGTCAATGAAGTTATAAATATCTAAGTACCTATCCACAAATGTTACAAACGCTCACTCTTTTACTGCTTTTTGTCGGAGTGCTTGAGGCAGAGATTCTCACAAGAGTGAACGTTTTGATGGGTACCTTTGTCTCACTAAGCCTGCCTCAGGAGAAAAAACATCTTTTCTCTCCTTCATTTAAAATCATCCAAAATATAGAAAAATCTCTCTCCTCTTATGATGCAGAGTCTATTATTTATAGACTCAATCATAAAAGAGAAGTCACTTTAAATAATTGCGCTTACGATGCACTCAAACTCTCTAGGCGCTATTATCAAAAAACAGACGGCTATTTTAATATTGCTATTGGTTCTATTACAAAAGAGCTGTACCATTTTGGAGAAGTAGATGCAAGAGTTCCAAATGCAGAGGAGTTACGCAAGAGTAAAACACGACTCAAAGGACTCCATTTTAACAGATATCAGGCTAGTGTAGATGAAGGTATAACAATAGACCTTGGCGGCATGGGAAAAGGGTATGGGGTAGATAAAGTGAGAGCCTTTTTAAAAAAAGAGGGCGTTAAAGAAGCTCGTATAGCCTTTAGCGGAGATATATGCTGTATAGGAGTATGTAAAATAGAGATACAAAATCCATTTGCTAAGGGAACATTTGCCTCTTTTGAAATGCAAGATATGGGAGTCTCGACAAGTGGAACCTATAATCGGTATGTAAAGGATAGAGAACATAATCATCTCATCAACCCAAAAAGTAAAAGTTCTGAGCAGAGTTTTATCTCCATAACACTCATCTCAAAACTTCCAAATGGAGACTTAGATGCATACGCAACTGCCTCAAGTGTTATGCCCAAAAAGAGAGCTTTTCGTTTCTTAAAGGATTTAGATCTGGCGTATATTATTGTAGATACACATAAGAAGTTATATATTAGTACAAATATAGAGTCATATGTGCATAATTTAAAGATAGATACTTTTTTGAAGTAAATAGAGTATATAAAGCAGTAAAATCTCAAGGGTAAATAATGAAACAAGTTTTATATACGCGAAAAATTCAAATCCTTGTATGATAAAAAAGGGTGAGAAGAGTTCAAGAAGAGCAAGAGTGAATGATGCAAGTGTAAGGTAGTGTAACTGCTGCTTGTACTTTGTAAAAACAACAAAATGCAAAATAACCATCATAAAGAGTCCAAAGGCAAAGATGTGGGGGAGGATGATTTTAAGAATGCCTCCAAAAGATTTCGCAGCTACAAAGTGTTTGGCATCTCCTTGATAGTAGTGTAAAATGCTCTCTATAGAGAGTCCAATCTTTGCATCAAAGAGTAGGGCGCTACTCAGTAAGAGCAATAGAGAAAAGAGTAAAAAATAGAGTATGGAGTATTTATACGCTTGAATCACGGTTGAGACTCCACAAAGAGATAAGTACCATAAAAAGTGCTGCCGTATGCCAAGTAAAATAGCTAATGATATAAAGGTTGAGGAGCAGCGGTGTAAGAAAGTATGTAAACGCAAGAGCTATAATAGTGAGAATAGCACTAAGCATAACTGTATTTATGAGTGTGAGCATATAACGCTTTTTTGAGCACAGACGCGCAAAGATGGCACTAAGGGTAAGTAGTAGCATCATCATAAAAAATATCTGTGTGTGTAGGTACTCTAAAAGTGCTCCTTTACTGATGGGCTCTATAAACTCCTCCATGTTTCCAAAGAGAGTATTTTTGAGCTGTTGGCTAAAGAGACCAAAGGAGTGATAACTCACAAAAAAGTCACTTACAAGGTAGAGAAGAGTAAAAAGGAGTAAGCCATTTATAATAGGCTTCATTGTGTTATCTCTTTTGATATCTTTTATGAGTGTAAAACGCACTTACTTCTCCTTAAGCAGTTCATTATAGAGTGCAAAAGCGATGCGAGAGCCATCTGTTACACTCCTTGCACTCAAAGTCGCTCCTGAAACACTAGGAATATCACGATTGATCTGGAGCAATTTATCTGTCTCTATCTCTCTAAACTGTTCACTCCATTTTTTTGTCGGTAGATACTCTATAGGCTCATTAAAGGCGATAATCTCTATACCTAAAAGTTTTGCATCACGAATAAAGTAGAGTGTAACGGCATTTTTTGAACGCACCTTTCTGTTGATGAGTATGCCATATCCAAGGAGGGTATTTCCTTTTTTTGCTGTGTAGATACGGTAGATTTTCGTATCTAGTTTTGCCTTGGCACTCTTTTGTACAGCAGTGTATTTACTCTTAGGGAGCAAAATATTTTTTTTCGTTACGACTGCATTTGCGCCATACTGCTCTTGCATCGCCTCTATTGGCGAGACAAGAAGCTGTGCAGAGAGATTTACACCGAGTAGTAAAAAGAGAAGAAGTAATAGTTTTTGCATCATTTACCCTTAAAATATAAAGCCCAAAGAGAGACTCAGAGTATTAGAGCTGTCACTAGACTCTTTATATGTTTTATAACTGCTACTTGCCATTGCATAGTCAAGTTTGAAAACTACTTGCTCATGTGCAAAGAAGTTCATACCTACAGTTGTTGTATTGATAGCATCACTTGCAGTTGCACCTACTACACTTGCTCGTGCATTGAGACTCTCATACTGTACAAAAAGTGGCATTTTATACTCCAAGGATGTTAAAGAGAGAACATCAAAGCTGGCATTTAAGTAGCCACCATTTGCTTTTTCTACTGCACTTCCTGCGACTGCTGCTATAGCATCAGCATTTGAGCGTGTTGTCTCAGTATAGACTCCATACAATCGAAAGGCATTTATTTTATAGTCAATATGTGCATCATACATTAAAATATCAGACTTCTCACTTGTCCCCTGTACTCTTGAAGAGGGTGCGTAGTAAAGAGAAGCTCCTACCATGAGACCATTAAGCCCAGTATAATCAACACGCCCTGTAAACGCAGCAGTTGGATCAGCTATCTCAAAAGAGCCACCTTTGCCACTTCTAATCCATTTTGGTTTTGAACCATCTGCTGTATCTGCTTTTGTTTGTAGTGCAGAGGTAAAAGCAGCTTTATACTCCAAGCCATCGAGGATATTACCATACGCCATTACACCAGACTCATTCCAAGTCGATGGGATGAGGTAGTAAGATGTTTTTGGCCTTTGCACCGTGTTAAAGAGAGTAGGTTCGTGTTGCTCATTTGTAAGTCCCATAGGGATTAAGAAGTTACCGACTCTCGCATTAAAGTTTTCATTTTGTAAAAAGTCGATGTAAACAAACTCTACTTTTACTTCATCTCCACTACCACTTGCAGTTACGCCTCCACCCTCATACTCAAGTTCACTGTTTAAGATGATAGTATCTGAGAATTTATATCCAAAATAGGTAATAAATCTTTTCACTTGTGTTTCAGACTCTTTTGAACCATCTTCATTTGTAGTGTTTGCGTAGTAAAGCTCACCATAACCACCAACACTAAGGGGGGATTTAGAGTAGTAGATTTTAGAAGCAGCCGGCCCTAGGTTGCTATGTCTTTTTTGTGCATCAACAGTTGTGTAGTTAAAACCGGTTTTTAGATCACTTGTTTCATCTGTAAGTACCTGCGTCATCTCTTGGAGTTCTGCAACCTGTTGTTGTAACTTTGTAATATCTGATGCATCCTCTGCAAATGAGCTTGTTGTGAGTAGAAGTGCACTCAGTAGTGCAAAAGAGAGTTTTTTGTTTTTCATTTTCAATCCTATTGTTTCAATTATGATTATGATATGTGTTATCATAATCAATATATTTGGGAATTTTACAATTATTATTAACAGATGTCAATAGTTACTAAGAGAGAAAGTAGAATTTATGAAAATTATAGGAGAAATAGCAGTAAGAGTGTTTCAACTACACTTAAAAATAATAATACTATACTTAAACAAGTTGTCGAAATTTTATAAAAAATATTGATTGAGTGGGATGGAAATGTTATATATATGAGTAATGCAGAAGGATACAGTTAGAATGAAAGAATTAATGAAGTTTGCAAAGAAATTAAGTGTCCTATATGTTGAGGATGATAAAGAGGCCAGAGAATCAACCCTTGGCTTGTTGGATAATATTTTTGATAATATTACTGTTGCAGTAGATGGAGAAGATGGGTTAGATGCATTTACAAAACATAGTTTTGATTTGATTTTGTCAGATATAAATATGCCAAAGATGAATGGTATAGAGATGATTACTAAAATTAGGGAAGTAGATAAGAATATACCGATATTAATCTTATCGGCTTATAACGAATCTGGATACTTTATAGAGACGATTAAACAAGGTGTTGAAGGATATCTACTTAAACCAATTGATTTAAATCAGTTTATAGATATGATAAATAAAGTAATAGAGAAGATTTATCTCAAAAATGAAGTACAGCTTTATCAAAATAACTTAGAAGAAAAAGTTCAAGAACAAACAAAAGAGCTTTATAGACGGCTCTACTTTGATAGTTTAACTTCTCTTGAAAATAGAAATGCTCTTTTACAAGTTATAGAGGAAGAAGAGCCTTTTGGGCTTATGCTTATAGATATAAATAATTTTTCAGCTCTTAATGATATATATGGATTTGATATAGGTGATAAGATTTTAAAAAGTGTCAGTAAACTTTTAATAGACTTAACAAAAGAGCAGTATAGAGTTTTTAGAGTTGGTGGAGATCAATTTGCTTTTTTAGATATGCAAAATAATCATCTCAATTTTACTCAAGATATTGTTGCAGATATTTTAGAAAAAATAGAAAATACAACAATAACTGCAGAAAATGGCATGATAAAAATCAACATAGCTGTAACCGTTTCCATAGTATCTAACTGTGAAGTTTCCAAAATGTTTAAAAATGCTCAAATTGCTCTTCACTATGCAAAAAAAACAAATCAATACATTATTTTTTATTCAGATGACTTAAATCTTGAAAAACATTACAAGAAAGAGTTAGATGCAGTAGTTATGGTAAAAAATGCTCTTGCTGAAGATAAGCTCATTCCAGTATTTCAAAAAATTGAAAAATATGAAGAGTATGAAACTTACGAATGTTTAGTCAGAATCAAGCAGGGTGAAAAACTTATTCCTCCTTATGTATTTTTAGATGCTATTAAAAGAACAAAATATTATACAGAACTTACAAAAGTGATGATACAAAAGTCATTTGAAAGATTTAAAGGTACAGAGACAAATTTTAGTATTAATCTCTCTTTTGAAGATATTTCAAATAAATACCTTATAGGTTTTCTTGAAGAAATATTGCAACAGACAGATATGGCGCATCAACTTATATTGGAAATCCTTGAGAGTGAGAGTATTGATAACTTTAAGCTTGTGAAAAAATTTACAAAAAAAATGCAAAACTTGGGTGTAAGAATCTCCATAGATGACTTTGGTAGTGGGTATTCAAATTTTTCCAATATACTTGAACTTAATCCAGATATTATCAAAATAGATGGTTCTTTAGTAAAAAATATTCATGAAGATAAGAAATCTTTTATCATAGTGAAAACAATTATTAATTTTGCAAAAGAGTTAGGTGTTGATACGATAGTAGAGTATGTCCACAATGAAGCAGTATTAGAAAAAACAAAAGAGCTTGATGTTACTGGTTATCAAGGGTATTTTATCGCAGAACCTTTGGAAAAAGTTTAGGAACTTGATGAATGATAAAAAATATTAAAAGTAATTTGAAGTTTTTTTTACCTTTAACGGTTCTTGTTTTAATGTTTATAGTTCAAACAATAGGTGCAATACACAGTCAATATAGCAAAGAAGAAGATCTTAAAATATCACAAGAGAGACTTTTTTTATCTATCAAGCTATCCAATGTTCTTCATGAAACACAAAAGGAGAGGGGAATGGCTGTTGGCTTTGTCTCTAGCAAAGGAGTAGATTTTAGAGATAAGTTACAATCACAACAATTACTTACAGATGAAACAGTTAAGAAATTATATTTATACTTGGAGAGTGTAGAGTTTCCCAATGACTACATTCAAAAAGAGAAGTTCTTAGAAAAAATACTACAACTTAAAACATTACGCTTAGAAGTACACAAGTTATCAATATCAGATGAAGAGGCACTATTGCAATACACTAGTATTAATAGTGAAATTTTACATCTTATAGTCAAAATTACTAAAATTATTCACATTAAAAATCTTTCACAAAATATAATTGCTTATGTAAACTTTCTATATTTTAAAGAGAATGCAGGTATTGAAAGAGCCTTAGGTACAAATATA
>JALWSY010000086.1:19597-19960 GCA_027083035.1 Sulfurimonas sp.
ATATAATTTTATCTAAAGTGATAACAAAAGAGTCTTTAAATAGATTTCACACTTTAATAGTGAAACAAAAATTATATAAAGATTTATTTTTAAATTATGCAAATGAAGATTTTGTAAACTACTATAACAATGATTTTATTGAATCGCACATAGATGTTGTTGACAAGATAAGAGAAATTATTTTAAGTGGGGATTCTAGCGCTATTTCTAAAATAGATGTGATAGATTGGTTTTATTATACAACACAAAAAATAGATAAATTAAAATTTATAGATACTCAACTGACAAAAAATATTATTTTTAATATGAATGAAAAATTGAAAAATATCAAAAAGAAAGTCCTTCTCTTTGTATCTATTAGTA
>JALWSY010000087.1 GCA_027083035.1 Sulfurimonas sp.
GCCTACTCCTTTTTTTTTGCTAAATTTTTAAACTTGATTGACATCGACTCAACTCTTATGATATAATTCCGCTAACAAAATAGAATTAATAATTATGAAAGAAGGAAAAAATATGGCAAAATCATTATATGAAACATTAGAAGTAAGTGAAAATGCGAGTGAAGCAGAGATTAAAAAGGCGTATAGAAAGTTAGCAAGAAAGTACCACCCAGATGTCAACAAAGATCCATCAGCGGAAGAGAAGTTCAAAGAGATAAATGCTGCTTATGAGATTTTAAGTGATAAAGAGAAAAAAGAGCAGTATGATACCTATGGAGACTCCATGTTTGGAGGACAAAACTTCCATGACTTCTCCCGCTCACAAGGGGGCAATGTCGATCTTGACGAGATTTTGAGACAGATGTTCTCAGGAGGTGGCGGCTTTGGTGGTGGTAACCCATTTGGTGGCGGCGGTGGCAATCCGTTTGGCGGCGGCTTTGGCGGCGGCGGTGGCGGTTTCCACCAAGAGCCAAATCTTGACATTGAGACAAATGTAACTATACCTTTTATCGTCTCTGTATTAGGAGGAAGTCACTCTGTTTCCATAAATGGAGATAGGTTTGACATTAAAATTCCTGCGGGAGTGAAGAGTGGTGAAAAGATGCGTGTTCGGGGAAAAGGACATGCACAAAATGGCAGAGTAGGTGATCTCTTCTTAAAGATAACAGTTGCAGAGAATCCGGAGTATAAACGAGATGGTGATGATCTTATTAAGACCTTTGATGTTCCACTCTATGCAGCACTCTTTGGTGATAAGATAGCTGTAGAGACTTTGGAAAAAGAGATAAAACTTAAAATTCCGGCAAATACAAAAAATGGACAGAGTTTCCGCGTGAAAGGTATGGGTGTTATGAACCGTAAAACAAAAGAGCGTGGTAATCTTTACTTAAAAGCAAATATTGTGCTGCCAAAGGTTGAGGATTTGGATGAAGATTTAGTTGCTATGATGAAAGAGAAGTTACCTAAAAAATAGAGGAGAATTTTATGATGCATACATATGATGAACCGGTATATTTGATTAGTGTTGTTGCTAAGATTTTAGATATTCATCCACAGACGCTGCGTCAGTATGAGAGAGAGAATCTTATCTCTCCATCTCGCTCAAACGGTCGCATAAGGCTCTACTCCCAAAGAGACATAGATAAGATAAAGCTTATTTTACGGCTTACTCGTGAGCTTGGTGTCAATCTTGCGGGAGTAGATATTATACTACGACTCAAAGAGAATGTTGATGCGATGGAGAAAGAGATAGCAGAGTTAAGACATGAACTTCAATCAGCAAAAAATGCGCACTCAGTCTCTCCAGATAAAGCACTTGTGACTACGCGTAGTCTCTATGAAATGGTGATATTTGAAGAGAAGTAGTGATCTCCGGTATAACTACTCTTGAAGGCGTTCTATTTTCGCACCTACTCCTTCAAGTTTCTTCTCTAAAGAGTCATATCCTCTGTCTAAATGATAGATACGGTGGATATTAGTCTCCCCATTTGCAACAAGTGCTGCAAGGACAAGCGCACTTGAGGCTCTCAAATCTGTTGCCATTACATCTGTTCCACTTAACTCTGTTTTGCCCGTAACTGTTGCTGTATGTCCATTAAGTGTAATGTTTGCACCCATTCTTTGGAGTTCACTTACATGCATGAAGCGATTTTCAAAGAGTCTCTCTTCGATGATAGAGACACCCTCTGCCTGTGTGGCAAGTGCTACAAACTGTGCTTGCATATCGGTTGGAAAAGCAGGGTACTCTTGGGTGATGATTTTAACAGGCTTGAGATTTTGAAGAGGATGAATCGTAATGGAGTCTTGAGTAATACTAAAGGTTGCACCCATCTCTTCTAGTTTTGCTAGTACTGCATCAAGATGTTTTGGTTCAACATTTTTGAGTGTTATCTCTGACTTTGTTATAGCTCCCGCACAGAGATAGGTACCTGCTTCTATGCGATCTGGGATAACGCTAAAGTCAGGAATATTTAAGAGTTTACCTCCATTTCCTTGGATGACTAATACAGCAGTACCAATGCCATCTATCTCTACACCACTCTCACTAAGTACCTCACAGAGTTGCACAACTTCAGGCTCTCTTGCTGCATTGGTAATAGTTGTCTCCCCATGTGCAAGTGCCGCTGCCATGACAATGTTTGCAGTTCCTGTGACAGTAATCTTGTCAAAAATGATATTAGCTCCCTGCAGACCTTTTGCTGCTCTTGCTTCAATATATCCCGCTTTTATTTCTATTGTAGCACCCATCTGCTCAAGTGCTTTAAGGTGCAAATCAATTGGGCGTTGACCAATGGCACACCCACCCGGAAGTGAAACCTCACAATGTCCAAACCGTGCGAGTATTGGCCCTAAAACTAGGATAGAAGCTCGCATTGTTTTTACGATATCATAAGTTGCTTTTGTCTCATGCAGGGGTTTTGTATCGACCTCTACACTATGTTCTAGAAATGATACCTCCGCACCCATATTTGTGAGTAGTTTGAGCAGAGTCTTTATATCTGCTACCTGTGGTAAATTTGAGATAGTCACACGGTTTTTTGCAAGAATTGTCATTGCAATGAGTGGAAGCGATGCATTTTTTGCACCTGAAATATTGATAGTTCCTTGAAGTGTTGTTACACTCTGTGCTTTTAAGTAGTCCATAACGCTCTTTTTTCTTGGTATTATATCTAATCTTGGCTTTGAGTTATAGCAATAAAAAAGAGAATTTTGATATACTATTATATTAGAAAAAAAGGTGAGGTAAATGAGTTCAGCGCTTGATCGGTTAAAAAATTTAACACAGAAGATATCTAGTTATGAGTTGGCGCGCAAGCAGAACTTAAAAGTGCTGCGTGAACTTTACACTACGATAGGTATAGATAAAAAGGTAGAAAAATTTGAGGATATCTTTCTCTTTAAAGCGATTAATCTCTCTGGTGCATCACTTTTAGAAGAGAGTCTTGGTGAGATAAAAGAGGGGAAATACCTACAAATCTTAGCTATTAGTTATGATAAAAGTGCAAAAGTCAAGAGTAAAAATATCTCCCTTGCTTACTATGGTCGGGTAGAGGGTGTTGATAGCGCTTTTAAAGACAGAGTTGTGGAGTTTATTATCCGTTACAGATTTGAGAAGAGTTTTATGACGCTTGAACACTATTATGATATGTTAGAGGGGTTTGAAAAAAGAGGTGAGTAGATTTTATCTTTTTTTATGGCTCTCTTGGGCAGTGCGTCTAAGTGTTACTACTTTAGTGCTAGCAGCATTTATAAGTGCAGCTATTACGCTCTTTATCTACATACAAGAGGGTGCTGTTGCTTTAGATGAACAGGTTATTGATGCACTTTTCAAAGTTTTTTCTTTCTGGTTTGCTCTGGTTTGGGATTTCTCTCTTTTGCTCTTTTTATTTCGAGGAATAAAGCATATCTTTAATCGCTGTTATAGTGGATACACTTTGGAACTACTCTCTTGTCCCAATGAGGGCAGCGTGCAAAAGATAGAACATATTGGGTATGGTGACTTAGTAAAGGTGTGGAGAAAGTGGCTTATGCTACTTATTTGGCTTGTTGGTAGTGAGATGATTCTTGCAACGGTTGTAAGTAAGTTGAGTTTTTCGCACGATGCCCTTTTTGATTGGTTTCATATCTATGTACTTTACGCTTTTATACTTATTGCAGGATATTTCTCCTTTATCATCTTAAGCGCAAAGTGTAAGCGCGTGAGAGTTGTGAAGTGTTGATATTTTTAGACTTAGAGACCACCGGAGTTGGGGCAAATGACAAGATATGTTCTATTGCTCTGTTGAGCGAAGAGAAGCACTACTACTCTCTTATAAATGAGCAGAAGAAAATTCCTGCAGAGGCCTCTGCGGTGCATCATATAACCAATGAAGATATAAAAGAGGCTCCAGCTTTTACTCAGAGTGCTGTTTATGATTTTTTAAAGAAGCATAATACAATAGAGCATACACTTGTTGCACATGATACACCTTTTTGCATAGAGAAGTTGGCTTCTCACGGACTTCTTTGGCAAGGTGCGACTGTAGATACACGCAAAGTAATCAAACATCTTGAGCCAGAGTGTGAACAGTTTTCTCTGCAGTTTCTGCGTTATGAGTTGCAACTATATAAGCGGGAGAAAGAGATTGCATCGTTGTATGGAATTAAAGATGCTTTATGTGCGCATAATGCACTCTCTGATGCAGTAGTTGTAGCACTTCTCTATGAGTATCTTGCATCGCTTAGCTCTCTTGAAGAGATGCAGGAGCTTACTTTTAAGCGTGTGCTTTTAGAGAAGTTTAGTTTTGGAAAGTACAAAGGCAGATATATTGAAGAGATTTGCATGAGTGATAGAGCATATGTTGTGTGGCTACTAGGTAGTGAGATAGATGAAGATATAAAGTATAGTATAAACTACTATCTTGAAGGATAAAAATGAAAGTTGCTGTTTCTTGTAAATCCCCTCTGTTGCAGAAGTCTTTAGAGCTTTTTTTAGAGAAGTATCTAAGTATTGAGAGTCGCTGTGATATTCTTATTCGTGATGAGGAGTGCATCAATGATGCACGCTGTTTCTACATTGGGAGTGGAGATGATGCAGATTTGAAAAAGCCCTTCTCAAAGTCCCAGCTTATCTTGGCACTAGAGCAGAAGTATCGTGATTTGGGATTAGGTTCAGAAAAAAAACAGCCGCAGAGAGTAGGTGAAGAGATTTTGGACTTCTCCATCTTAGAGAAGCGTATAGAGTCTTTAACCCAAGAGTACCAAGCAAATATACTAAGAGCGGTGAGGGCATTTTATGAAAAATAAAAAATTTGTTAAAAAGATTATAGCTGGAAAATATAAGGGTAAAACTCTCCACCTGCCAAGTAAAGCAACTACAAGGAGTTCTAAGTCTATTGTCTTGGAGTCCTTTTTTAACACCTTGCAGTTTGATATAGTTGAGAGTGTTTTTGTTGAGGTTTTCTCAGGAAGTGGCTCTATAGGGCTAGAGGCACTAAGCCGTGGTGCATCAAAGATATTTTTTATGGAAAAAGATAGAGAAGCACTCAAAATTTTACAAAAAAATATAGCGCAGACAGATTCATCTAGATGTGAAGTAGTTGCAGGAGATAGTTTTGAAAATATCAAAAGTGTCATAAAAAGAGTACAAAAAAGTAATGAAGAGGCATATATCTACATCGATCCCCCTTTTAGTATTCGTGAAGGGATGGAGGATATTTATGAGAAGACTATGCAACTCATAGCCTCTTTGCCTGCAAATGCTGTAAGAATGGTGATTATTGAGCATATGACAGGCTTAGAGATTCCCGAGAAGCTCGGTGCGTTTAGCATCACAAAATCTAAAAAATTTGGAAATACCTCTCTTACATATCTTATGGCATAAGTGGAATACTATTTGCTGTTCTTTTGAATAATTCAAGGATTGCAGATGAAATTTATACTACTTTTTTTAACGCTACTTGCATCTCTCTGGGCAACAAAGATTAATGATGTCTCAAGCATCGTTGGTGTTCGTGAGAACCAGATTATCGGCTACTCTCTTGTTGTCGGTTTACAAAAAACAGGGGATGGAACAACTTCAAAGTTTACGCTCCAATCTATCTCAAATATGCTCAAAGCGATGAACATAGATATGCGACCTATAGACATCAAGTCCAAAAATGTTGCAGCTGTTGTGGTAACCGCTACACTCAAACCCTTTGCCCGTCAGGGAGATAAGTTTGATATTACGGTCTCTTCTATTGGTGATGCAAAATCTTTAGAGGGCGGAACACTTTTGATGACGCCACTTAAAGGAGTCGATGGAAAGATTTATGCACTTGCACAGGGTGCTATAAGTATAGGTGGGCGGAACACGCGTGGTGGCGCAGCTACCCATCCGACGACAGGTGTTGTCTTTAATGGTGGCTTTGTAGAGCGTGAGATAAATAACAACCTCTACAATCAAGAGTATGCAACACTCTCACTCAAAGAGGCGGACTTTAAAAATGCAGTTGCAGTACAAAAGGCTATTAACAGATACTATCATACACAGGTAGCTGTGGCAACAGACTCAAGAAGTGTAAAGCTGAAGCGTCCAAAAAACCGTTCAATGATTGAGTTTTTGGCTGAGGTACAAGATATAGATATGAACTACAAACCAAAAAATAAAATAGTCATTAATGAGAGAACAGGAACGATTGTTGCAGGAGTAGATATAGAACTCAAACCAATCATCCTAACTCATGGTGATATAACTGTGAAGATTGTAGCTCAAGAGAGTGTAGCGACTCCCGAAGGCTCTGTCGCTGTGGATAAAGATTTGGTTATAGGGTTAAATGAAAATGAGATTTATACCAAAAAAGGGACTACGACAGTAGCAAACTTGGTACGCTCTTTGCAGAAGATGGGTGCGACACCAAAAGATGTTATCTCTATCTTAGAGGCGATGAAGAGTGCAGGAAGTATCTCTGCTGATTTGGAGGTGATTTAAGATGAGTTATGGAATGGAGGCTATTGCTGCTAAGACGCAGTTGCTTACACAAAATGGTGCGATTCCTAAGATAGATGCATCTTCAGAAGATAAAGCTTTGCGTGAACAGACAGATGCTTTTGAAGCTGTTATCATTAAAATGCTTATGGACAATGCAGCAAAAAATGACAAAGATATCTTTGCATCACAAAAGGATCCGGGAGATAAAATCTATAAATCCATGTATAGAGATGAACTCTCAAAAGCGAGTGCGGGAAGCTTTGGGTTCTCGCAAATGCTCTTTGATTATTTAAGTAAGAGAGCATAAGTAACTTCATACTCAATGGCTTGAGAAGGTATGAGATACAAGGCGAAAGTCCGCAGGAGCTACTAGTAGCTTCAAGGGTTTTTAACGCAGTAGCTCCTGCTTTCTCAAGCCACCCGTAGGGCAATATTTAAAAGGCTCATTTTCTGCGTTGAACCTTGCTTAACGATGCCAGCATCGCCAAGCAAAGTTCGCCTTGAAACTAAACCTTTTAAATGTTGTTGAGTATGAAGTTACTTATGCTCTCTTACTTAAGTCAAAGAAAGTAGTTATTTCATTAAAGTAAGTTTACTATTTGTCGATATAGTTGCATAAAGGATTTATTATGATTTCAAAGACAACTAGTACGGTGGTGAGTAATGCTTACCAGTCACAAACAAAACTAAATGATACAAAGGTTGCGAAGCAGGAGCAGACAGGCTCTAAAGCGACCGAAATGAGTAAGGTTGATAGACTTAAAGAGGCTATTGGCTCAGGTGAATACAAAGTAGATATTGATGCGCTTGCAGAAAAGGTTGCGGAGAGTTTACTTTAGAAAATAAGTAAAACAGGAGTTAGATTATGTTGTCTCATCATCTACAAGGTGCCTTAAGTGATTTAAGGGACATTATAAAAATTACAGAATCTGACATTGAAGATATCAAAAATGCGCGTCATGATGCACAGTTTGATAGACTTGCCCTAAAAGATGAGAAACTCAAAAGCTTCGAGACAAAAAAAGCCGTTATAGATCATGAAATAGCATCCTTGATACATTCCTACCCCGATAAAGAACTCCCAGAACTTTTAAACGCAGAACAACAT
This sequence comes from Sulfurimonas sp., assembly GCA_027083035.1. GTDB lineage: Bacteria > Campylobacterota > Campylobacteria > Campylobacterales > Sulfurimonadaceae > Sulfurimonas. The sequence goes on from JALWSY010000087.1 coordinate 7,599, forward strand.
CAACTCTTAGATGATTTGAAAGTTGAGTTAAATACCCTAAGAGATGTCAATAAACACTATGCAAAGTTAGTCCTTACAGTTAGTAATCTTTACAATACATTTTTAGAGAGACTTATCCCAACAGAGATGCAGGGATATGATAAAGTAATTTCAAAAAATCCCTCTATCTTGGAAGTGAGAGTCTAAGATGAGTTCTATCTTCAATACACTTAGCATCGGATACACAGGGCTGAATGCCGCACAAGTTGGTATCAACACAACTGGTAATAACCTCTCAAATGCTGAGACCGAGGGATATACTCGCCAAAGGGTTGTGCAGTCAGCGCAGCTGCCTCTTTTTGGAAGTGACGGAAATGTCGGTAACGGTGTTGTTATTACCGATATTGCAAGAGTCTTTGATAACTTTGTCTTTAATCGATATGCATCCGTATCTGCAGATAAAGAGTACACAGAGTTTACGGAGCAGTCATTAAAAGAACTCTCTAGTTATTTTCCTGAGATAGATAATGTTGGTATAAAAGCAGATTTGGCAGAGTATTATAATATGTGGCAGACTTTTGCTGATAATCCAGATACTGATGCGATTAAAGTTGCTTTGGTAAAACAGACTGAGACCTTGACACAGCACATAAATCAAACTCAAGATCAAGTTACCGCACTTCAACAACAACTTAACGATCAGTTGGCTACAGATATAAATCAAGTAAACTCTCTTGCACAGGAGCTTGCGGATGTCAACAAGTCTATCGATGCAGCAGAAGCGGGTGATGTATATACTGCGAGTGATTTGCGAGATAGACGAAATGTATTGGAGAGAAGTCTTGCAAGACTTATAGGTTCAGAGGTAAAACAGGGGCAGTTAGAGTCAAATATTCAGATAGATACAAATGCAAATACAAGATCTGGAAGCTATACTTTAAGTGTCAATGGTTTTAATATAGTTGATGGAGGAACATACCACCCTCTAAAACTTACTAACAATGATAACGCGAGAGGACTCTACTCTGTCTCTTTTGAGAGACAAGATGGCGTACTCATTCCTATGGAAGAGAACATATCTGGTGGAAAGGTGGGTGCCATCTTTGATCTTCGTGGTGGCTCCATAGATCCTACAACGGGTGAGCCAACTGATGGAGTTGTACAGACTACAAGAGCGCAACTTGATGCTTTTGCAAAAGGCTTAATAGAGGCAACAAATAATATATATGCATCAAGTACACAAAAAAAGATGCAGTCAAACCTACTCGATTTACCAAACTCAACAGCTTTAGTTAGTAATAACTTAAACATAAACGAGGGAGCATTTGATTTAGTTGTCTATGATGTTGATGGTAATGAAGTGGCGAGAAGAGCTATTGGTATTGATGCAGGTACATCAATGGCAGGGCCTACAAACTCCATAGAGAGTAAAATAGCTGAAGTTATTGATGACAATAATGATGGCAATGCGAATAATAATATAAACAACTTTATAACATTTAACTATCAAACAGCCGCAGATGGTACAAAACGACTTGAGCTTGGATTGGACGCTCTGCATGAATCTCAAGGATATACTTTCTCCATTCAAGATCAACTTACATCCGAAAAGTTCTCTTCAGGGACAAACTTTGCTGGAGCAGTAGGGTTAGGTGGTTTTTTTGATGGGGATAGTGCAAGTAATATTCGTATTCATGAATCTTTTAAAAATAACCCAACACTCGTAACAGCTGGAAAATCAGGAACATCTGGAGATAACAGAGTTGCCCTTAATATAGTACAACAACAGTTTGAAAAATATACTTTTCATGTTGCTAAAGATACTTATGATACTACAATATATGGTATGTTTGATGTTACGGCAACAAATGTGGGTATCGCAACAAATGTAGCCATCTCAAGAAACGAGACAGTCACTACACAGTTTAACGCTACGGAATTAGAATACTTCTCTACTTCAAAAGTAAATGTTGATGAGGAACTTACAAATCTTATTAAGTATCAGACATCGTATGGTGCTTCTGCAAAGCTTATCACTACTATTGATCAGATGATGCAGACACTTCTTGGTATGAAACAGTAAAGTTCATGCCAAAATTTAGCATAGCTGTTCTCTTTTTTGTCTTTTTCTTCTCTTTTTTTGGTGGCTACTTCTATACTCACGATGCCTACACACTCCATGCTGATGCTATTTTACTCCCTCCATCATGGGAGTATTTTTTAGGAACTGACAGGCTTGGCAGAGATATCTTAGCACGCCTTATGGAGGGTGGTAAAGTCTCTTTGATTATTGGTGTTGGGAGTGCTTTTATCGCTTCGATGATTGGACTGCTTTTTGGTGCTATGGCGGGGTATTTTCGAGGAAGTGTAGATAAACTTTTTGTGGTTGTGGTTGATCTCTTTTTAACCTTTCCTACCTTCTTTTTACTCTTGGCTTTAGTGAGTTATGTCAATGCTTCTGCTCTTGTACTCATTTTAATTATCTCCATTACAGGGTGGATGACAACAGCAAGATTGATTCGTTCAGAGAGTTTTCAGATAACTTCCAAGCCTTATATAAAAATCCTCAACATTGCAAAGGTAAGCAGAGTAAAGATACTCTTAAAATACTATGCACCCATCTTAGCTCCTATCTACTTTGTTAGTTTTACTTTTGGTGTGGGAGGAGCTATCCTTGCTGAGTCAGGGCTGAGTTTTTTGGGACTTGGAATTGTCGCACCTCAGATGAGTTGGGGGACTATACTAAGTGGTGGAAAAGATGTTGTGCAGATAGCATGGTGGGTGAGTTTTTTTCCGGGTTTGATGATATTTTTAGTGACCTTTTCACTTATCAATATCTCAAACTATCTCCAGCAACTCACCAATAAGAAGCATATTCAAAGTTAAGGGAATAGAGATGGTTGCAGAGCATAAAGTGGGGTACTTTTTTATAGTAATGGCAAGTGTTGTCATAGTGCTAGCAGGTGTTAAGAGTGCATCATCTATCGTTGTACCTATTTTGCTCTCACTTTTTATAGCGATTATTCTCTCTCCCTCATACAATTTTTTTCGTAAAAAGGGGATTCCGGATATTCTCTCTTTGTTTATTGTTATCTCTGTTTTTCTCTTTTTTATTGTACTTATTGCAAAGTTGATTGGAACATCTGTGAATGACTTTAGTGCTAATATAGACCTCTATTCTGAAAAACTCTCCCTTTATTACAAGAGTATAATCAATAATGGCGAGTTTTTAGGGATAACATTACCGATGGATATGTTCTCAAATATCATTGATTCTAAAAAGATTATGCTTTTTGCTACAGCGATTTTTAAGAGTATGAGTTCTATGGTAACAAATGGATTTGTAATTTTATTGAGTGTCACTTTTATGCTCTTAGAGTCAAAACATTTTGCACAGAAGATTGAGATGGCAGATCACTCCAAAGATACAACCAAACAGATAGAGGAGATATTTTCAAAGATAAAGAGCTATATGGTTATAAAAGCGTTGATATCTCTGCTTACAGGTTTTATTATCTGGGTCGCTTTAGTTTTTATAGGTACAGATTATGCATTTTTATGGGCGGTTTTGGCTTTTTTACTCAACTTCGTGCCAAATATTGGCTCTATTATTGCAGCTGTTCCTGCTGTGATGATAACTCTTGTGCAGCTTGGTGGTTTGAGTGCATTTTTCGTGGCACTTCTCTATCTTGGAGTAAATATTATTATAGGCTCTGTTTTAGAGCCACGCATTATGGGTCGGGGACTTGGACTCTCGACGCTTGTGGTTTTCTTATCTCTTCTTTTTTGGGGATGGCTTCTTGGCATCGTAGGTATGTTGCTCTCCATTCCTCTTACCATCATGGCGAAGATTACCTTTGATGCAAATGAAAATACAGAGTGGATTTCCATACTTCTTGGAAGTGGAGAGCGTGGAGTGGAGCAGACTCAAAGAAACTAAGCTCTTTAGTTGGCTTTGTATGCTATCATTTTGTAAAAATTCAGGAAGTTTTATGAGAGAGTATATTAAAAATCAGATAAAACAATCTTTTGAGACAAAACAGGCTATCTATGAGAGTGAAAATCTTTTAGCAAAAATCGAAGAGGTTGCAAAGCGATGTGTAGCACTCTATAAAACAGGCAGAAAAACTATCTTGGCCGGAAATGGTGGAAGTGCTGCTGACGCACAACATATTGCTGCTGAACTTGTTGGTCGTTATGGATTTGACAGAGCATCTCTTCCCTCTTTGGCACTCACTACAGACACCTCAAATCTTACTGCCATAGGCAATGACTACGGGTATGAGTTTATCTTCTCTCGTCAGTTAGAGGGGATGGGGCAGGAGGGGGATATCTTCATCGGTATCTCAACTTCTGGAAACTCTAAAAATATCTTAAATGCTTTTGAGAGTGCAAAGAAAAAGGGTATCTATAGCGTTGCTCTGTGTGGTCGTGATGGCGGCGAGATGGCAAAGATGGCTGATATTGCTCTTGTTGTTCCCTCAGATGCCACGCCTCGCATTCAAGAGTCACATATCTTGATAGGGCATATCTTGTGTGACATTATAGAGCAAGAGATTTTTGGAAATGGTGTTTCGTGAAAAAAGCCCTTTTTTTAGATCGTGATGGTGTTATCAATGTTGAAAAAGAGTATCTCTACAAGATAGAGGATTTTGAGTTTATCGATGGCATCTTTGAGTTGATACAGCACTTTATGGAGTGTGGGTATCTCATCTTTGTTGTGACAAATCAATCAGGCATAGCACGAGGCTACTACAGCGAAGAGGATTTCGAGGAGCTGACTGCATGGATGCTTGGCGCTTTTTATGAGCATGGCATTGAGATTACTCATGTCTATTACTGTCCGCATCATCCCGATATCTCCGGAGAGTGCAGTTGTCGAAAACCAAAGCCGGGGATGCTCCTTGATGCAGCGAAGGCTTTTGATATAGATCTGCAACACTCTGTGATGATAGGGGATAAGGAGCGAGATATAGAGGCAGGGTTAAATGCCGGTGTTGAGGAGTCTTATCTGCTTGACACGGAGCAAAAAACCAAGCACTCTCAAGCAACGAAAATAGTTGCATCACTGCATGAAATTTTGGAGGAGAGATGTTAATACTTAATAGTGGTGGTACCTTTAACAAACGCTATAATCCCATAGAAGGAACACTTGAAGTCCCTTATGATAACTACGCAATAGAGGCTATTTTAGAGTCTGTCAATGGTGGCTACAATCTTGCAGGTGTGGTCTATAAAGATAGTTTAGAGATGGATTTTGAAGATAGAAAGATGATAGCAAATATCATAAAAGAGTCCACAGAGAAGCACTTTGTTATCGTTCATGGAACAGATACTATGCATCTTACAGCGGAGTTTTTAGCAGAGGTCTTTGAAGATAGATGCATCATCTTAACAGGAGCTATGAAGCCTTTTGAGATAGACAAGGTAGAAGCGAGTCTCAATCTTGGCATCGCCATAGGCTTTTTAAATGCAGCACCACAAGAGGGTGTCTATATCTCCATGAGTGGCTTTGTCGCACCTTGGCAGAGTGTAGAGAAAAATAGATCTATAGGGAAGTTTGAAGTTGTCAGATAAAATCGCTTGTTCGCATTGTCACTTAGAGTTTACTCCCGATGTTATGATAAAAGATGGAGAACACTACTTCTGTTGTAATGGGTGTCAGGGAGTCTATCATCTTCTTGCAGATGAGGGGCTTGATAGCTTTTATGATAAGCTCGGAGAGAATAAACTTGCACCCCCATCAGAGCAGTTTGAAGATGCTTTAAACTTTAACTCACCCGCCTTTTATGAGCGTTTTGTGCAGATAAACAAGGAGGGCTTTAGCGAGGTCTCTTTGATTATTGAGGGGATTCATTGTGCCGCTTGTGTCTGGCTTAATGAGAAAGCTTTGACAAATATGCAAGGCGTTGTCGCGACAAATATCAACTACACAAACAACAAAGCGAAGATTCTTTGGGATGATGAGGTTGTAAAACTCTCTGAGATTATTGAGATGATTCGCGCTATTGGGTATGATGCCTACCCTTATGATGCATCACTTCAAGAGGAAAAAGCAGACAAAGAGAGAAAAGACTACTACATGAGAATTACCGTTGCAATCTTTGCAACGATGAATATGATGACTATCATGGTCGCACAGTATGCAGGATACTTTACAGGCATTACAGATGAGATAAAAAACATCTTAAACATTGGAGAGTGGATACTTGCAACACCCGTACTGCTCTATAGTGGTTGGCCCTTTATTCGTGGTACCTACTATGGCTTTAAAACAAAAACGGTCAATATGGACACCCTTGTCGCCACGGGTGCATTTTTAACCTACTTTTACTCTATCTATATTACGCTAACACGGAGCGGAGAGGCATATTTTGATTCGGTTACGATGATTATTACCTTTGTGCTTATTGGAAAGTTCTTGGAGGTGCTGAGTAAAAAGAGTGTCGCCGATACGCTTGATGTGATGAGCAGACACCTGCCTAATGATGTCAAAGTGCTTCAAGATGAGAAGATTGTGACCAAGAGTGTGCATGATGTAAGCGTAGGAGAGACTCTTTTACTCTCTACGGGTGAGCGTGTGGCTATTGATGGTGAGATAGTTGAGGGTGCGGGAAGTTTTGATGAGTCGAGTCTGACAGGTGAGAGTGAGCCTATCTTTAAGAGCGTTGGTGAGAAGGTTGTAAGTGGTACAGTCAGCATTGATGCAGATATACGCTACAAAACCACTAAAGATTTTGCACACTCTACTATGAGTAACATCGTCTCCCTTTTAGAAAATGCGATGAACAAAAAGCCAAAAATCCAGCAGTTGGCAAATAGAATTAGTGAGTACTTTTCAACTGTCATTCTGCTCCTCTCCTTTTTTACTTTTGTGGGATGGTTTGTCTATTCGCAAAACTTTGAGCAGTCGTTTATGATTGCTATCTCGGTGATTGTCATTGCCTGTCCTTGTGCTTTAGCACTTGCAACACCCGTGGCAACGCTTGTTGGTCTCTCTATCGCATCAAAGCGGGGCATACTCTTTAAAGAGGCTGTGCAGTTAGAGACTATGGCTACAACAGATACGCTTGCACTTGATAAGACAGGTACTATCACAAAGGGAAAACCGGAAGTTGTAGGTGAGAAAAAGTATGATGATTTTGACGCTTCATTGCTTTACTCATTGCTGCTACACTCCAAACACCCTATTGCCAGAGGGGTGGCTGATTATATCTTTGATGACTCTGTGTCGTGTGTGGAGTTACAGGTATTTAAAAATATACCATCACAGGGTTTATCTGCTATGTATAAAGAGAAGATGCTTCTTGGGGGCAATGCGAAACTGATGCAGAGTGTTGGTATTGAGGTTAGCAGCTCTAGTGATAATAGTGAGTTTTATTTTGCTTATGATGGAAAATTGCTTGCAAAGTATGAACTCTTTGATATGCCACGAGAGGATGCCAAAGAGGCTATAGCGAAGATAAAACAACTTGGTGTGCAGGTTATAATGCTCACAGGTGACCATCAAAGAAGTGCGCAAAAAGTGGCTGAGCTAGTTGGAATAGAGCATTTTGAGTATGAACTATCCCCAGAGAGTAAGGCAACATATATAGAATCACTCCATCACGAGGGAAAAAAAGTTGTGATGGCAGGGGATGGCATCAATGATATTTTAGCCTTAGCAAATAGTGATATCGCCATTGCGATGGGGAATGGAAGCGATATCGCCATAGAGGTGAGTGATGTTGTTTTGCTAAATGATACCTTTGGCTCTTTGTATGATAGTTTTAAAATCTCGAAAAAGACCTTTAGAATGATAAAAGAGAATCTTGCCCTCTCCTTTGTTTACAATGCTATTACCATTCCTCTTGCTATGGCTGGGTTTATTATACCGCTCATAGCAGCTTTGTCGATGAGTGCAAGTTCTCTGCTTGTGGTAGGCAACTCAATGAGAATAAAATTTGGTTATAAGGATTAGTCTATGAGTTCATGGGTAATAGCAATGATGTTAGGTGTTTCGATTTTTTTAGGCTCACTAGCGGTAGTCGCACTTATGTGGGCGATAAAAAAGGGACAGTTCGATGATGAAGAGAAGTTTTTAAACGCTGTGAAGTTTGATAGTGAAGAGGATCTCAATGATGCTGCTAATTTAGAGAAGAAAAAAGAGAAGTTACGAAAAAAAGAGTATAGACCAGAGTAGGGTGTTATTTTTCTTGAAAGAGAGAACACTCTGCACCACTACTCTTAAAAACGACCATAGAGGGAATCTGTGCAGACTTAAATCCATAGGCTCTGCAGCCATGTGGTTGAGTGTTCTCCCAAGTAACAAAGTAGTGTTTACATCTTCTGCAGTTTATTCTTTTCATATTTCCCTCTTTTTAAGTCAGAAATTCTAGCATATTAGGTAAAATAAGCAAAGTGAAAAATTAAATTTTAAAGAGAAGCTTATGGATAAAATACTATTGATGCTACAACTACAAAACCAGCTCAATGATGCAACAAATGGAGAGAACTGGACAAAGGGGATTACGAAAAACGGTAAGAAGATAAATTGGAAGCGTTGTATATATATGGAGTGTGCTGAGATGATTGATAGTTTTTCATGGAAGCATTGGAAAGCTATTGATAAAGAACCAGATTGGGAAAATCATCAAATAGAGGTTGTTGATGTATGGCACTTTATTATGAGTCTTGCTATTGAAGATTTTTCTCAAAATATGCGAGGTGGGATAGAAGATATCGCTATTTATATTTCACAACTTCCCTCTTTTGAGAGTGTGAATACTCCTGCACACAAGTTTGTTGCTCAAGATGAGGTTATTCATAAAGTGGAAGACTTGATGCGTCTCTCTATATCAAAAGAGAGTTTGGATCTTGATTCGATGTTAGAAGATTTTTTTTCTTTAGTCTCTATGAGTGGCTTGAACTTAGACTCCCTTTATCGCCTCTATGTCGGTAAAAATATCTTAAACCAGTTCCGTCAAGATAATGGATACAAAGAGGGTACATACATTAAAGAGTGGAATGGTGAAGAGGATAATGTTGTTATGAAAAGAGTCTGGGAGAAGAGTGGAGATATCGCTCCAGATATGCTCTATAAAGAGTTAGCAAAACTCTATGCTTCTCTAACAAAGAGTATCTAGTTGCAGAGAGTTTTAGAGGTAAAAGAACTCTCTTTTGGCTATGCAAAAGAGAAACTTCTTTTTGAAAATCTTTCACTAACGCTTCAAAAAGGGGAACTGAAAGCTATTGTTGGCGAGAGTGGAGCAGGGAAGAGTACACTCTTTGAGTTGATTTTAAAAAACTTAAAACCTTTGAGTGGGAAGATAGAAGTTGCTAGATGCTCAGAGGTGTTTCAAGACCCCTACAGCTCCTTTCATCCAAGCTATACCCTGCTCAATCAGATCAAAGATGTAGCCCCTTTAGATAAGTTGCATCACTACCTAGAGTCGCTCAATCTTGAGTATGCACTCTTGGAAAAGCTGCCGCATGAACTCTCCGGAGGACAGTTGCAACGCGCGTCCATCCTGCGAGCAATGCTTATGCAACCAGATATACTGCTACTAGATGAACCAACCTCTGCACTTGATAATGTGATTCAACTCGAGGTGATGCATATGTTGATGCAACATCTTGAGAGCATGGGAATGCTTCTAATTACGCACGATATTGAATTAGCAAAGTGGTGTGCAGATGCAATTATTGAGATTTGAAGATATTTTGCACTAGATAGTATCCAGATCCAGCCATAAAAACTGTTCCAAAGAGATTGAGGGACATATTGACAAAAGCAAGCAGATAGCTACCTCCCTCAAGAAGTAAAAAACTCTCCATTGCAAAAGTGGAGTAGGTTGTCAGCGCACCTAAAAATCCTGTGGTTACAAAAGATTTCATATGTACGGAGAAGAGGGAAGAGTACATAAAGTATGCGATGAGACACCCCATAATGAAACTACCGATAAGGTTCACCCCAAGTGTTCCAAAGGGAAGGTCGTGGGGGACTCTGTGAGAGATTAGACCATTAAGGTAGGCTCTTGATATAGCACCTAAAAAACCACCACTACCTATGGCTAGGATTGTTTGCCAACTCATCATCATATACCTTTTGCATTTTTTCTCTTAAATCACTCAGCCAATTTGGGTCATTTTTGTCTGCTACAAAAGCAGGCATAAAAATAACTGTAATATCTTTTGGCATATAATAAAACCGCTTTATATCGTAACAACTTGCGGTCTCAATGAGGACAACAGGCTGTACCCGTAGTTTGTATTTGTCCGCTATCACCTTTGCGCCCGATTTAAAGGGGAGCATTCTACCTGTGCGAGAGCGTGTACCCTCTGGAAACATGGTAATGACACGTTTCTTTTTAAGTCTGTCTTTTGCAGCACGCAGGAGTTTAAGCAAGGAGGTTTTACTCTCTCGCTCTATCTCTATATCTTCAGGCAGACTCATAGCAAGACCAAAAAAGGGAACATCAAAGAGTGCTTTTTTTGCTACCCATGCAAGATCTTTTTTTGTTACAGTCTCCATTACACCTATGTCTAAATCACTCTGGTGGTTAATGAGAAACATCTGCACATCAGGATCCTCTTCTCCTTTTACGGTTGTACGAAAAAATGTGGTGAGTCGTATAAACCATGCAGATATTTTTCGTGCATAGGGACGAGGAATGATAAAGTAGAAGATAATAGAAAAGGTGAGTGCAACGAAGATAATAACTGTTGCAACAAACCAGTTAATATGTGCAAGTATCTTCATTCTTTACCCATCCTATTTTCTCATTTTTCAGTTGTACTTTTATGAAGTTTTTGACACTTCCCTCTTTTAAAAAGAGTGCTTTTGATTTTGTTGTCTCAAAAATTGTACCATTATTTACCGGTAAAAGTCTTATTTTTGCACCTGCTTTGATGCATATCTCCTCTTCTGGAACTGCTAAATATCCGATGTAGATAAGAGGAATAAGAGTAAGTATAAGATAAATATACTTTTTTCTCCAAATAATAAAGAGAATACCTATAAAAGTAACAACTCCTGCAATAGCCATTTTAATCTGCTCTTTTGATTGATCTTTTGGTTTGAGATCACTCTGCGTTGTAACACTATCATCATCTACAACAATGGGGATGGAGAGTGTAACAAAACGATTTTGTAGAAGATTAAAATAGGAAAAAGAGAAGTTCTCAATCTGCTTGTTTATAACTGCAAAGTAGGTGATGCGAGACTCTAAGTGTGATTGAGTGAGAGATTCTATTCCCTGTTTATAGACATCTTGAAATGAGAGATCGGAGATATCACTATTTGTAGCAGTTGCTACAAAGACAATGATGTTGTGTCTCTCATCGTATGTTGTTGTTTTATACTCAACTATCTCAAAACTGTTTGCAATGATATTGGAGAAGTTCTTTTTTGGATTTAGTGTGATGACATTGAGCCTCTCACCCTTTATAAAAGTAGAGTTATACTCCTGTGATGCAATAAGTGAAGCGTTCACATCAGGGAGTTTTGCCCATTTGCTTGTTGCTTTTGCATAAAAGGTGTCATAAAAATATTTTCCCTTCTCTTCTCTATCTGGAAACTCTGTAAGTAGTTTTAATCCACTATAGTTACTAAAGGTGTAGCTGATATCATCAAAATCTCTTACTGTGGAGAGTGCCTTGAGAGTTATAGGGAAGACTTCCCCCTTTATTACTCTCTGGGGTACCTTATCATAACTGAGGTAAATCACCTTGTTAGCAAGGAGTGATGTAAAAAGAAGAAGAGTAAGCAGGAGGTGTTTTATCACGATTCCAAGAAACCTTGTAGCATTTTCACACCATCATCACTTCCAAGAAGTGCTTCCATAGCGCGTTCAGGGTGGGGCATAAGCCCAAAAACATTTTTCTCTTTGTTGCAAACACCGGCGATGGAAGCAACGCTTCCGTTAGGGTTTTTCTCATTTCCTTCTGCATCACTATATGTAAGAAGGATTTGATTGTTTGCTTTAAGCTCTGCAAGTCCTGCATCATCAATGAAGTAGTTTCCATCATGGTGTGCTATAGGGATGTTTACAACTTCTCCCTTCTCAAGCTTCTCTAAAAAAACATTATCATTGTTCTCTACTTTGAGTGTATGATGCTTAGAGATAAAGTGCAGTGACTCATTTCTCTTTAACGCTCCGGGAAGCATACCCGACTCTGTTAAGACTTGAAAACCGTTACAGATACCAAGAACACGTCCTCCCTCTTTTGCATACGCTTTGACTGCTTTCATAACAGGAGAGAACTTTGCAATAGCGCCA
>JALWSY010000088.1 GCA_027083035.1 Sulfurimonas sp.
ATCGGCGAGAATGTTCGTGACCTTTTGATTGAGGAGCTAGGTGATGCAAAAGAGGGAGACCTCATCATAGCGCAAAGACTTCTCGGTAAAAGAGGTACACCTTCAGCAAAAATAGTAGAAATTGTTGGACGCGAACAGAGCTACTCCGTAGCCTACATCATCCAAAAAGAGCAACGAAAATCTTTAGTTGACTTAAAAACAGAGTACCCAATCGGTGCAGAACTCACTCCTGAAGAGATGCAGAGTTACAAAGTAGGTGATGTCTTTAAGATTGATAACCAAAAAAATAGAGTTGCGCAGAGACTTGGAAATATAGATGATCCTTTAGTCGATGAGAAAATTGTACTTGCTCAATTTAACAAGCATGATGCCTTTGAAGAGGATGTTTTAGAGATAGCAAGATCTTTTAAGGAAGTAGATGCAAAAAAGTATCCAAAACGAAAAGATTTACGAGCGCTAGACTTTGCAACCATTGACCCTGTAACCGCAAAAGATTTCGATGATGCAATCTATTGGGATGATGCAAACGCCATACTCTATGTTGCCATCGCTGATGTAAGCGAATATGTAAAACCCTTTGGCGCACTTGACAATGAAGCGATTTACAGAAGTTTCTCTATCTACCTGCCACACCGCTCCATCCCTATGCTGCCAAGAGAGTTAAGTGAGACTCTCTGCTCCCTGCAGCCGCATGTAGATAGACTTGCCTATGTTTTTGAGATACATCTTGACAGAGAGTCACTCAAAGTTACACATTCATCTGTCTATGAAGCTATCATTCACTCCAAACGAAGATTTAATTACGAAGAGATAGATCAATTCTTTGAAGGAGAACTCAAAGCGCAAAATAGCGACGAAGAGCGTATCTTTGCCTCACTCAAAAAACTCAGAGTTATAACAGATGCCCTCAAGGCACAGAGGCTCAAAGTCGGTTATGATTTTCACTCTACAGAGATAGAGATGACACTTGATGCTTCCTCTAATCTTCTCTCTACTACCGAGTCGCAAGAGACACCTTCACATGCCCTTATCGAAGATTGTATGCTTTTGGCAAATAAAGAGGCGGCAAAGTCTTATGACAGGGGTATCTTTAGAATTCATGAGCCACCAAGCCAAAATAAGTTACAGATTCTCTATCAAGAGCTAGCGGGCATCGGTATGCAGATAGATATAAAAAGTACCCTTAAGGAAACCATCTCAAATATTCAGGCGCAGGCTCGTGAAATGGGACTCGAATCAGAAGTAGATACACTCATCATTCGCTCTCAGATGCAGGCAAGATACGCACCGCTGAACTCTGGTCACTTTGGACTCGGTTTTGAGCGTTATACACACTTCACCTCGCCCATCCGTCGCTACTCTGACCTTATTGTCCACAGACTTCTCAAAGCTATTCACAGGGGAGATACAGAGGAGAGTTCTTATGTACTGAGAAACATTGAAGCACTTAGTATGACCATCAGCGAGAAGGAGCGTGAAGCCTCTACCGTCGAGATGGAGTTTAAGATGCGAAAATATGCTCGCTGGGCAGCAGAGCATATAGGTGAACGATTTAAAGCGCGTATCTCTGCTACAGAGGTTGAAGTAAAAGCGGACTTAAAAGACACTATTCAAGGGGCGCAACTCCTTATCACATCCTCTGATGATGTAGTGCTTTTTGAAGATGTTATTGTACAAATAGAGCGCGTTGACATCCCCCGTGCCAAAATATATGCAGCTGTTGTTGGGAAGGTAGATGTATAAGAGTGAGTTAGATAACCATATCCGTAACAAATCTATCTCTAACAGTTTTATCCTCTTTGGAGAGAGTAGTTTTCTTATAGATATGTACACAAAGATGCTCACAAATATTGATGATGCAAACAGTTTGGAGTTTTACTACGATGAGTATGATTTTAACTCTGCAAAAGCACACCTCTCTCAAGCTTCTCTCTTTGGTGATAGAAATATCTTAATCATCAAGAGTGAGAAAAAAGTACCTAAAAAAGAGCTCGATATACTTTTAGGATTTTGCGATAAAAATCCTGATAATGTATTTGTTTACGCCTACTATGGTAGTGATCACAAAAGCTATAACAACAAAAAAGCCTTTGGTAAAAGCAGTGTTATGAGTGTTCGTTTTTTTCATCCTAAAGATTATGAAGCGCAAAATATTGTGCTGCAGATGGCTGAGGAGAAGGGTGCAAACATCGACAAATATACAGTTGCGCACCTCTTAGGCGTACACAATGGAGATGTCGCTCTTGCCTGTAATGAGCTTGATAAATTTGCTCTGTACAATAGAGCTATTACTACAAAAGATATAGATAATCTCGTTTATGGCTTAGGTGATGTCAATCTAGATGATTTTATTAAAAGACTACTACTTAAAAAAGATTTCAGAGAGGATTTGCGTACTATTTTAGAGCATGGAGAGGATGAGATACGCATCTTGACAACCATTACAGCCTTTATAACACAACTCTATATGTTTAATATCTACATCCGTGTTAATGGAGCACCCAATGCGCTGGAGATTTTAGGCTACCCTGCTCCAAAGTTTGTAGTAGATGCAAAATCACAACTCTCTATAAAGTTTAAACCACAAACCTATCTCAAACTGCATGAACTCCTCTTAGAGAGTGAACTGCAAATGAAGAGTGCAAACATCAACAAAGGTGCCATTCTGCTCTCCACACTTATCAGGGTACAAAAACTCCTCTAAACAAAGCCTCAGAGAAAAAAGTATATAATGAGGAATAAATTTTTCCACAAGGAAGTGCTATGCGCGGTTATAAAATTTTTGCAGGTTCTGCAAGTGTAGATTTTGCAAAAGAAGTTTGTCAGATTTTAGATGTACCATTGGCAAAAGCTGATGTTAAAAAATTTAGTGATGGTGAGATTTCTGTTCAGATTTCAGAGTCTGTCCGTGGTCGTGATGTTTTTATTGTACAGAGTACAGGAGCACCATCAAATGACAACCTGATGGAGTTACTTATCATGACTGATGCCCTGAAGCGTTCCTCTGCGCAGAGTATTACTGCTGTTGTACCATACTATGGATATGCTAGACAAGATCGTAAAGCTGCGCCTCGTGTACCTATCACTGCAAAACTTGTTGCAAACCTCTATGAGACTGCCGGTATTGACAGAGTTGTTACTATTGATCTGCACGCTGGACAGATTCAAGGTTTCTTTGATATTCCCGTAGATAATCTCTACGGCTCTATCACTTTTGAGCAGTATATCAAAAGCAAAAATCTGAAAAACCCTATCATTGCATCACCAGATATCGGTGGTGTTGCTCGTGCAAGATACTTCGCAAAGAGAATGGGACTTGATATGGTTATCGTTGATAAACGCCGTGAAAAAGCAAACGAGTCAGAAGTTATGGGCATCATCGGTAATGTTGAGGGGCATGATGTTATTATGATTGATGATATGGTTGATACTGCTGGAACGATGGTAAAAGCAGCAACTGCGCTAAAAAACAAAGGTGCAACTTCTGTGATGGCTTGTGCTACACATGGTGTGCTTAGTGGCAAAGCGTATGAAAATCTTGATCATGGTGAGCTAGATGAGTTAATCATCACAAATACACTAGAGACGAAACCTCATAAAAATATAAAAGTGCTTACAGTAGCCCCTCTTTTTGCAGAGGTTATCCGCCGTGTTTATCATAATGAGAGTGTAAACTCCCTCTTTTTATAATCTACTTCATCTCACAAGCTACAAGTGAGGGGAGTCTCTCTTCTCGAAGTTCATTTAAAACAACTTCAAGGAGAGGATGCTTCTCTTGTGTCAAAGAGTAGTGTATCCATTGCCTCTCTTTCGTAGCCTCAACTACTCCCCCACTCTTCATAAGTTTTAAGTGTCTTGATACTAATGGCTG
Source organism: Sulfurimonas sp. (assembly GCA_027083035.1). GTDB lineage: Bacteria > Campylobacterota > Campylobacteria > Campylobacterales > Sulfurimonadaceae > Sulfurimonas. The sequence goes on from JALWSY010000088.1 coordinate 3,872, forward strand.
AGAAAGTTTTAAAGTATCACAAATCTCACAAACACAAACCCTCTGCTCTCTTTGTATCAATCCTAAAATTTTTAATCTATTTTTATCTGAAAATATTTTTGAGAGTTCTACTAATCTATCCATTTAACCTCTTTAAAAGTTTTATTATATAACAATTCATTTATATAATCTATTTGTTATATAATTATAACAAATTAAAGGTATTTTATGGATTTTCTTACCCATTTTTTTACAGCACTTATAGAACTAAGTAATGCAATGGCTCCCTACATCCTCTTTGGACTCTTTTTTGCGGGCGTTTTACATGAGCTTGTTCCCGATACTTTTGTCTCCAAGCACTTAGGAAAAAACTCCATTGGTTCAGTCATCAAAGCAACTCTTTTTGGAGTGCCTCTTCCAGTCTGTTCTTGTGGGGTAATTCCCCTTGCTACAAGTATCAAAAAATCAGGTGCAAGCAGTGGCTCTACTCTTGCCTTTTTAATCTCTACTCCTATCACGGGGGTTGATTCTATCTTGGCTACTTATGGAATGTTTGGCTGGGCTTTTACACTCTACAGAGTAGTAACTTCTATGATAATCTCCATAATAGCAGGTGTTTTGACAAATATATTTCCCCAAAAGGAGACTTTGGAAGAGGACAAGGAGACTTTGCAAGAGGAGAGTTCTTGTTGCTCGTCAGGCTCCTCTTGTTGTTCAAGTGAAACTCAAGATGCGACAAAGAAAAAGTTCTCGTTTAGCGCTGCAATGAAGTACGCTTTTGTAACACTTCTTGGTGATATTGCATCACCACTCTTTGTTGGACTTTTGCTTGGTGCGCTTATTACCGTTGCTATTCCACAAAACCTTAGTGAGATACTTCAAACCTACTCGTGGCTCTCCTACATCATAGTCATTGCCATAGCTGTTCCTATGTATGTTTGTGCTACCGCGTCTCTGCCTATTGCAGCGGGGCTTATGCTTGCAGGAGTTTCTCCCGGTGCGGCTTTTGTTTTTCTCTCAGCAGGACCTGCTACAAATACAGTCACGATAGGTGTGGTAAAAAAGATGTTAGGTATAAGAACACTCTATATCTATCTTGGAACGATTATTTTAGGCTCTGTTGTGTTTGGATTTGGACTTGATTATATTTTGGCAGATGTCTCAGTAAAGGAGATGGTTCATATGGATGAAGAGGCGAGTCTCATTGCCATTGTTAGTAGTCTCTTTTTGTGGGGGTTTGTACTCTACTTTTTACTCAAACCCTATCTTGGAAAAAAAGAGGAGAGTTCTTGCTGTTCAGATGGAGAGTGCCATTAAGGCATCTCCTACTTCTTTATACTCGCTTTTTTCGGCATTATAATCGTAAAGTAATCGCCCTCTTGCTTATGTGTTATCTTCTCTTGATCTACATCTGCTGGAATGGAGTAGGATGTCTCAAAATATTGTGAACTGTAAAAGTATCCAGAGTCACTCTTCTCTTCTCGTTTCATATTCATATTTACAGAGAAAACATTATCTTTTATCATAAAGTTGAGCGTATCCATCTTCGCACCATTA
>JALWSY010000089.1 GCA_027083035.1 Sulfurimonas sp.
CTCTTTTGCAAAAGAAAGAGGAGCTTGAGGAACTCTCTGATTCCCTCTCTGAGATAGAGACACTTATAGGACTCAAACCCATCGAGCATAGCTCTTTGGCAAAGCGTGTAAGCGCAACTAAACTCACCTCAAAGCAGAGAATGATTCTGATGCAACTTATTCCAAGTGGCTCCCCAATAGAGTATAAGGGGATTACAAGTAAGTTTGGTTATAGAATCCACCCAACACTACATAAACGAGAGTTTCATCGCGGCATAGATATGAAAGCAAAAATGAACACACCTGTTTATGCAACAGCTGATGCAGTAGTAGAGTGGTCTGCATATCATAAAAAGAGCGGGTATGGTCGGCTTATCATTTTGGCACATATTTATGGATTTAAGAGTTACTACGGGCATTTAAACAAAACTGTGGTAAAATCTGGACAATTTGTAAAAAAAGGGACACTCATAGGTTATACGGGGAACTCAGGCATGAGTAATGGACCCCATCTGCACTATGAGATACGCTTTATCCATAGAAATGTAAATCCTTACTGGTTTATAAAATGGAAAGCGACCAACTATGATGCAATATTTAAAAAGGAGAAAAAAATCCCATGGCAATCTTTAATAACAGCGATATCAAACCTAATGGTGCAGACGCAAACACAACCATCATTACAGCAGGGGCAAAGTTCAAAGGGGAGATAGAGTTAAGTTGTAATCTCTATATAGATGGGGAGATTGAGGGAACGATACAATCTTCACAAGAGATAAATGTAGGAAAAAATGGAAAAATCAAAGGTACCATTATCACTTCAAAGTTGATTGTTCAGGGATTTGTTGAGGGGAGTGTAGATGCCTCAAAAGTAGAGATAAAATCGCAAGGACATATAAAAGGTGAGATTAGTTCAAATGAATTGACAATTGAGCCTAAAGCGGTTTTTGAAGGAAACTCCTCTGTCAAAAATGAAAAAATTTCTAAAGGAAACTCTCCGAAATAATGTCCCATACCGCACTTTTTCATCATTTTAATCAAAAAAAACCTGAACCTCTTGATTTGCTTATCTGTGAAGACTCTCAGGAGGCACAAAAACTAGAGAGTGTTGCAAAATATTTTCAAAAAGAGTATATCCTCTTTCCTGACTTTAGGGCATCTCATGGGGATGATTTACGCTCTTACAAAGAGGAACTTCACGCACTCTTTTATGCGCTGCAGCAGTATCACAAGGCGAAAAGCAAGCCTCTCATCATCTCACCACTCAAAACGCTTCTTTTTGAACTACCAAAGGCAGAACTCTTTGCTTCAAGAACTTTAGAGTTCGGCGCACAAGTAGATTTGAAATCCTTTAAAGAGCAGATGCTTTTTTGGGGATATACCTTTGTAGATATGGTACAGGTTGAGGGAGAGATTAGTCATAGAGGGGATATTTTAGATATCTTTATCCCTGCAACATCACACCCCTACCGTATCTCCTTTTTTGATGATGAGATAGAGCAGATAAAAGCGTTTGAGTTGGAGTCTCAGAGAACTTTGGGTGAGGAGCTTGAGAGTGTAGAGATACGAAGTGCTTTTTATGCGTTAGATGCACAAGGGTATAGTGAGCTAAGTGCAAAAGTAGAGTCAAGTGAGTTTGATGCGCTTGTAAAAGATATTGCGTCCCTCGGGTTTTGGCATCTTGATGAGAGGGCTGAAAACTTTTTAGAGAACAAAAGTGTCAAACTCTCAAAAAATCTCGATGACCTTCTAAAAGATGCTTATGGGATTAATGCGCCTACAATAGAGCGGAGTGCTTTTGATGTGGGTGTTTTAGAGCAGAGTGACGATGTAAAAGAGTTGGTAGTAGCTAATGTTTCTCAACTGCTCAAAGTACATCATGATAAAAAGATTACTATCATCGCCGCTAACAATGCAACGATAAAACAAGCGGGTATCTATGATACTACTAATATCACTACCATCACAGATGGCTATATTTTAAATATTATTACTCCTGATGCGCTGATTATTTCGCTGAATAAGCCTAACAAAAAAAAGCGACGCAGAAAGAGTTCTATCCTTTTAGATGATTTGAAAAAGGGTGATTATGTTGTGCATGAAGATTATGGGGTTGGTATCTTTGAGAGTATCGAGCAGACAGAGATTTTAGGGGGTGTAAAAGATTTTATTGTTATTCGCTATGTAGGGGATGATAAAATTCTTCTGCCTGTTGAGAATCTTGACTATATTGACCGTTACATCGCCGGTGGTGGAAGTGTTCCTGTTTTAGATAAGCTAGGAAAAGGGAGCTTTGGAAAACTCAAAGCAAAGGTACGCAAAAGACTCCTAGAGATTGCAGGGCAGATTGTAAATACTGCTGCAGCAAGAGCGCTTATAAAAGCACCAAAAATCTCCCTCTCACAAAAGGAACTTAAAGAGTTTCAAGCTCTCAGTGGTTTTAACTACACAGAGGATCAAAGGGATGCAGTCAATGATATCCTCTCTCAGATGTCCACGGGAAATATTATGGACAGACTCCTTAGCGGTGATGTCGGTTTTGGAAAGACGGAAGTTGCTTTAAATACACTCTATGCAGCCTACAAGTCTGGATATCAATCTGCATTTATTGTCCCGACAACACTTCTCTCTGCACAGCATTGGCGCTCACTTGATGAGCGCTTTGCCAATCTTGGTATCCGATATGCAAAATTGGATAGATTTGTCTCTACAAAGGAGAAAAATGCTATCATTAAAGGGGTCGCATCCGGAGAGATAGATGTGGTTGTTGGAACACACGCACTCTTTACTCTAGAGTTTAAAAAGCTCGGCGTTGTTATTATAGATGAGGAGCATAAGTTTGGGGTGAAGCAAAAGGAGAAGATAAAGGAGTTGTATCATAATGTGCATCTTTTAAGTATGTCCGCAACTCCTATCCCACGCTCTTTAAACCAAGCGCTCAGTTCCATTAAAACTATGTCTCAGCTTCTAACGCCACCAAGTGAGCGTCAAGGTGTGAGAACCTTTGTAAAAGAGTATGATGAGAAGCTCATTAAAGAGGTTATACTGCGAGAGTTGCGTCGTGGGGGACAGCTCTTTTATGTGCATAACTCCATAGATCATATGCCTATAAAACTCGGAGAACTCAAAGCGCTGCTTCCTGAGTTACGAGTTGTAATGCTGCACTCAAAAATCTCTGCAGTCGAGACAGAAAAAGAGCTGTTGAAGTTTGAAGCGGGGGAGTATGACTTGATGATAGCAACGAGCATCATTGAGTCAGGTATCCATATGCCGCGTGTCAATACCATTTTAGTAGATGGAGCAGATAGATTTGGTATAGCAGACCTGCATCAACTCCGTGGGCGTGTCGGTCGTGGAAGTGTAGAGGGGTTTGCTTACTTTATCGTAAAAAACAGAGAACTCCTCACAGATGAGGCAAAGAAGAGACTCTTAGCGCTTGAGTCAAACTCATTTTTAGGGAGTGGCTCGGTTTTAGCGCATCATGACTTGGAGATTCGCGGGGGTGGAAACCTTGTCGGTGATGCACAGAGTGGGCATATAAAAAATATAGGCTATTCTCTCTATCTAAGAATGCTCGAAGATGCCATTAAAGAGCTGAGTAACACCAAAGAGAGTGAGAGAGCCAAAGTGGATATAAAACTCACTATTAGTGCTTATATCTCCGATGAGGTAGTCAAAGAGGATAGATTGCGTTTAGATATCTACAGACGCCTTTCACAATGTGAGAGTGCTGTGGAGATTTATGAGATAGAGGAGGAGATAATCGATCGTTTTGGTGAGTTGGATATACCGACAAAACAGTTCTTTGAGTTGATGGTTATTAAGCTTCTGAGTCTAGATAAGAAGATAAAGAGCATCATGAACTATGGACAAAATATTACCATTACCTATCTCAATGACTCCAAAGAGAGCATCAAGTCAGAGAGTAGAGATGATGATGACATCATAAAAGCCACGCTCTTTTATCTAAGAAACAATAAACCAAAGGTGTTGTAGATGAAAATAGCATTTATAGGGGATATAGTCGGTCGTCCCGGGCGTGATATGCTCAAAGAGCATCTTCAAAAGATAAGAGAATCAGAAGCGCTGGATTTTGTGATAGTAAACTATGAGAATGCTTCACATGGCTTTGGTTTGAGTATGAAAAACTGTAATGAACTCTTCTCTTATGGCATCGATGTTATGAGTGGAGGGAATCACTCTTGGGATAAAAAAGATATTATTCCTCTCTTTGAGACGCATGAACTGTTGCGTCCACACAACTACCCTGAAGAGGTGAGTGGAACAGGCTGCAAGGTCTATGATGTTGCAGGTGAGAAACTTGCTGTACTGAACCTTATGGGACACTACGGTATGCCCTATGCAGATAATGCTTTTCGATGTGCAAAAAAGACAGTAGAAGCACTTCATGAAGAGGGTGTAAAAAACATCTTCATAGATTTTCATGCCGAGGCTACAAGTGAAAAGCGTGGTATGCTTATGCTACTGCAGGGAGAGGTGAGTGGCATCATCGGAACACATACCCATGTAAGCACAGATGATTTTCAGATAGTAAATGGTACTGCGTATCTGACAGATATAGGGCTGAGTGGCTGTCGTGACAATGTCATAGGCATGGATGCAAAAGTGCCGCTGAAAAACTTTTTAACAGGGATGAAAGGGCATTTTGATATTCCAAAGAGGTGTAAAAAGATTTTGCAGGTTGCCGTTATGCAGATAGATGAAGGAAGTTGCAGCTCTGCGTATAAATTACAATATTTTTGTGATGGAAGAGTTAGAAAAAGTGAGGCGTGGAGAGAGGAGTGACCCCTTTTCATCCCTCTGTTTAGAGTCAAAAAAGTGATGGAACGGTAATATGAAAATAACACTTGATAAAAAATATTACAAATCCGATTCAATAAATAATGGCAGAATAATAGCTAGTTTCTTTGAAAAACTAGCTGCGAATATTTTTAAACAAGCTTATAAATATGCTACTGAAAACAAGAAGATAACAGGACGAGCTGAATTACCTCTAATCTTTGGTGAAAGAAATATATATTCTACAATTGCAGTTGCAATAAATGAAATCACACCTATTCATATTTCAGAATGGGCATTTAACCCATCTGAACATTCAAATATTGAAAAAAGCAGACGAGTAGATTTTTGGTGCTTAAATAGAGATGGTAAAAATGGAAATCCTATTAATTATTTTATTGAAGTTAAAAAAGGCTGGTATTGCTTAAATAAGGCTTCTAATGAAACTTTCCAATCTGTTACAAATAAAGATATTATAGAGTTAGTACAACAAACTAAAGATTTAAAAAGTATATCACCTGAATGGGATGATGTAGATGATGTTTTTTTAGGAATTTCTATTATCCATGGGTACTACGATGATGATAAACTATATTATAATGAACATAATATTAGAGAAAATATTTA
>JALWSY010000090.1 GCA_027083035.1 Sulfurimonas sp.
CAAACATTTCTGGAGAGGGAGCGTATAATCTTTTAGTGCATGGGTATGAAGATATTGATTATAATGGAGATGGGCTTACAGAGATTGGGCTTACAAAAAGCTTCAAAATCCTTCCACAAGAAGCACCTCATGAATTTAGAGAAAAATTTATCAACACTTTAAAAGAGATGCAAAAAGGTGGAGCGAGTGAGTTTGATATAGGAGTCAGCACTATCATAACTCTTGGCTCTTACTCACTTATGAAAACTCTCAAAAAAGAGTACGATGAAGACCCTGCACAACAAGCTTTGATGAGAGAACACGGTATAGATAAATTCATCGTAAAAACTCCAACTTTTGATGATAACTATATTGCCCAATTAAAATACGACTTAGAACATCCAAAAGCGGGTCAATACATAAGCCCTGAAGCTATGAAATCTATGCAACTTTTCTTTAAGACTTATGATAAAATCTCAAAAGAGTATGATAAAAATTTGGAACAAATACATACTAAAGAGATACAGCAAAAAGCAGAAAGAACAAAGGTGTCTTTAGAGAAAACTATCCCAAAACATGAGTCTCGTTATGAGACTTTATGGAATAAGCGTTATCATTTGTCTCCAGATGAAGAAGCTGAATTTTCTCATCTAAGTGCAAACCAACCACTAGAGGGTTTAAGTGATGAGGCAAACAAAGCACTTGCAAAATCACTTGAAGGTAAAAGTGATGAAGAGAAAAGTCAAATAAAAGCGATTATTAGTTTAGAGCTAATGAGTAGTATAAAAATGGACAAAGATGGTAATATTGTCCATGGTGCGAGAAGTTTTTCAAAGAACAGTCATAATGAACTCATAAGTAAAATAGAGCAGATTATCAATAATACTGTTAAAGACAATATAGGTACTGTAGCTGTTTTAAAAGATTTTTTATCTCTTTATGAACAAAGTAATAAAGCACAACAGAGTCAAAATGCAACTTTAGAAGATTTACTTAAAAAACATAGTGCATAAAAAGGAAATTTAGAAGCTTAAATTACTCAAATACTAGTTGATTTCTACCGCTATTTTTCGCTTTATAGAGCATCATATCTGCTTGGTTGATGCTCTCTTCGATATTCTCATCATTATGCATAACTGCTCCAATGGAGATGGTAAATTTGATATAGTTGTCATTTTCTATGGCAAAAGAGAAGTTTTCTACCTCTGAACGGATACGCTCTAAAATATCAACAGCACTATAGCGGTTTATATTTTTAAGCACGATACAAAACTCCTCTCCACCAAAACGAGCCACTATGTCTCTATGGTTGGTAGATGTCCTTAAAATCTCAGAGAGTGATACGATAACTTTATCTCCGACATCATGCCCGTAAGTGTCATTTATCTTTTTAAAGTGGTCAATATCGAGCATAGCTACAGCAAACTGTTCACCCTTCTCTGCTGCTTCTACTTCATATTGAGCCATTGCCTCAAAAAAGTAGCGGCGATTATAGAGTCCTGTTAAGTAGTCACGATTTGCATGGTTAGTTACTATCTGGATATTTTCAAGTGCTTCTATAGTATTGTTTATACGACAGGAGAACTCCTCTTTTGAGAAGGGTTTTGTGATAAAATCATTTGCCCCTGTCTTTAAAAAGAGGGCATTAACTTCGTTATCTTTATTTGAGGAGACTGCTAAGATGGCGATGGAGTTTTTATCGTGTGTTTTTCTTACCTCGTAGGTTAACTGCAATCCATCCATAACCGGCATATGGTAATCTGTGAGAATAAGTGTTATGTTAGGTTTTGTAGGAAGAATACCTAGTGCCTCCTCCCCATGAGCTACTGTAATAACGTTAAAAAACATATTTTCAAGCATATTTTGCATCTGTTTTCTAAAGACCATGGAGTCATCCACAACCAAGACGGTGTGGTCTTGATTTTTTTTGAGGCGTTTGAGGGTATGAATGATGTAGTTTATATCATTCATACCACCCTTATTTACATAGTCTATGATGTTCTTTTGGAGCATTTTTTGACGAAAATCTTTGTCGATATTTGCACTCAGCACTATCGCTCTGTTTCCCTGAGAGAGGGCATAATCAACAATCTCTCCATCGGGTGCATCAGGTAGATTTATATCGAGTAGGGTGATAAAGTATTTGTACGTCTTTAAAAAAAGTTTCGCTTCTGAAAACGAGTAGGCTACATCAACCTTACAATCGAGACTCATCTCTACTTTTTTTGCAATAAGTTTTGCAAGTGTCTTATTATCTTCTACTATTAATATCTTGTCAGTCATATCTACTCCAAATCATTCTGGTGTGATTTTACAATAATTTAGCTAAGTTTTTATTGTGAAGTGATATCATTGCGCCATGAATTGTTTAAGTGTTACGATAGAGAGGCTTTTAGAGCATAGACATCTTTTTTTAACAGGCGGGGCAGGTGTTGGAAAAACAACGCTCACAAGAGAGATTATTGAACACTTTGAAGCAGAAGCAAAGCGGGTAGCTAAACTTGCATCAACAGGGATGGCAGCTACGCTAATAGGCGGTCAGACACTCCATAGTTTTTTTGATTTGGGGATTGCAGCCAATGAAGAGGAACTTCGACAAAGCGGAAAGTATGAGATAAAAAAGAAGCTCAAGAAACTGCTCTCCTCAATCTCGCTTATTATTATAGATGAGATATCTATGGTAAGTGATGCACTCTTTGAGATGCTATATCTGCGTCTGCAACAAGCAGAGTATAAGGGAATGCTTTTGGTTGTGGGTGACTTTTTACAACTCCCTCCTGTTGTTCGTTATGGTGGAGAGGTTCGCTTTGCATTTGAGTCTGAGGCATGGAAGCGTTTGGATTTTTTTAAAATAGAGCTGACTCATATCTATAGAACAGATGATGCAGCCTTTATAGAACTGCTCCATAATATCCGTTTTGGTTATGTTGATGAGCAGGTACATAATCAACTCAACAGCTACATCAAACCGCTGCCACACGATGTAAGTAACTTTACCTTTCTCTTTGGAAAAAACATTTCCGCAAATGCACACAATAAAAAGCAGTTAGAGTATATTGAGAGTGATTTATTTGTGAAAGAGGCGGAGATAATTAAGCATAAAAAATCGAGTAGTGAGCGAGAGATAGAGCGTTTTATGGATGATGCACGCATAGAGAGGGAGTTGATGCTAAAAATCGGCGCACCCGTACTCTTTACACGAAATGCTTGGAACTACTTTAACGGAGAGCGTGGGGTAGTTGTCAATGAAGATGCAATACACCTCTATGTGCAAAAGAGTGATGGCAAAGTAGTAAAATTAGAGAAGGTAGAGCAGAGTAAAACGCAATGGGTCGAGAGGAGTGTAGAGGGAAAAAAAGAGATGGTTGAAGAGCCACTCTTTAGTGTCTATCAGTACCCCGTAAAACTCGCTTTTGCTATTACTATTCATAAGTCGCAAGGGATGAGCATAGAGGATTTGATAATCGAGACAAATGAGATTTTCGCACCCTCACAGTTCTATGTAGCACTCTCAAGAAGTTCCAACCCTAAAAACTTAACGCTTATAGCCCCGAAAAAACAGTGGTATCACTTAGCATATGCAAATGCAAAAGCGATGCAGTTTGTGAAAGAATAAATAGGAAAATATAATGCAAGCAACGAGAGAAAAAATATTAGATGCGGTGTTTAAACTTGTTTATATCAATGGCTACAATGGTACGAGTATGGCTATGATACTCAAAGAGTGTGCTATACCAAAGGGTTCTTTGTATCATTACTTCAAATCTAAAAAAGAGATGGTCTTGAGTGTTGTTAAAGAGAGGATTCATCCAAGAATGAACGAATTTTATCAGCTCGATGTTGAAGAGAATGTTGAGGGGATAGATACCATTATATCAAGTATATATAAGGTCTCTAAAAAAGAGTTGCTTGTAAGTTATGGGTGTCCTTTAAATAGACTCAACCAAGAGATGTCACCTGTAGATAAGGATTTTGAAGAGGCGATAAATCTTATCTACAATAGTTTACGCAAAAAAATAGAAGTTTTGTTAAATAACTCCTCTTTGATAGAGGGTGTTGATGCAGAGTCTCTGAGTGAATTTATCATAGCAACTGTATGGGGAAGTATATCTTTAAGTCCGAAACAATCATCTCAAAAGAGATATTTGGCAACTATAAATCATCTTATAAATTATTTGAAATCCCTCAAAATATAAAATAGACCATTCAGTCTGTTTTAAGTCATCCTAGAGTAATATTTCAGAAATAGACCGATTGGTCTGTAAGGAGATGGAATGTTTATAATTGATGTGATAAAAAAAGAAGAGGCGAAGGGTGAATTAAAACTACTCTTTAAAATGATAGAGAAGAGTTTAGGTTTTGTTCCTCCTCATTTTGAACTCTTTGCTACTATTGATGCAGAAGCTATGAAAGAGTTTGTTCTTTACAATCAAAAGATGCTGCACCATGAAAGAATTGATAGTAATCTTTTACCCTACTTGCGTCTTGAGATTGCATCACGGGAGTGTCGAAAATATTGCATAGCTTTTAATACTCCAATAGTCGCTAAACTTAAAGAGAATGGTATCGAGATAGAGTCTCATAAACAAAAAATACTCTTACAAAAGGTTCTTAAAGGCATCTATGAAACTGAACTGTTTACTGAAGAGGATTTACAAGAGTTAGCAACAGAGGGTTTTTCTTCCAAAGATTATTTTGATTTACTCTCTTATGCGACAACTTTTATGGCAAAAAGTAAGATGATAGAAGTTTTTACAAAAAAGGCTGCTTAGTGAAAGCTACGGAGATAGAGTTTGTCAAACTTGTTGGGATAGAACAAAGCGGAAATAGTGTATCATTAGCCTATAAAAAAGATGTACAAAATCATATAAAGACTATTCATGGTGCGGCTCAGTTTACTTTAGCTGAAACACAGAGTGGTTTGTATCTTCAAACACTCTTTCCAGAACTAGAGGGATATGTCATTCCTCTACTTCGTGAATCAAAGATGAAGTATAAAAAACCGGCACTCAGAGATATTTTTGCTTTTGCTTCCGCTGAGGAGAAAGATATCATCAAATTTAAAGAGCAGTTTTTAAAAAAAGGACGAGCGAGTTTGGAAGTGAAAGTCTGCATAAAAGATAGTGAAGATATTTGTACAGCAGAAGGAACTTTTGGGTGGTTTATTTCAAAAATATAGACAGAGGCATACTCTTTATGCTTGGCTCTGCTCTAATCTCGGCACTTAATGGTGCTTTAGCGAAGATACTCTCAGAGGATATGTCTGCACTTGAAATCGTCTTTTTTAGAAATATGATAGGGGTGGCACTTATCTTATATGCGCTCAAACATACTCCGCCAAAGTTAAGTGGTGGAAAAATACATCTGCTCTTTACCCGTGGACTTTTTGGGTTTTCGGCTATGATACTTTTTTTCTATACAATCA
>JALWSY010000091.1 GCA_027083035.1 Sulfurimonas sp.
TTTTGAAGGTTTTCTCTGTCACTCATCGTGGGAAGAGTTGCAACTTCTCTAATTTGTGTGTTTAAAAACATATCTTTATCGCTACGCTTAGGAACATTACTATCATCAAAGTCAATGATAATAGCTGTATCAAAGGCAACAGAACGGGTCTCTAAAACGCCGAGAACTGTTATCTTTCCACCTCGGATATCATCTATACTTCTAGAAGCAATCCTCTGCATAAAGAGATTGAGTAGAGATTTTACCGGCATATTTTCCATAAATGGAAGAAGTTTTTTAAAACTATGCATCTCCTCTTCATAGATGGCTATTTCTCTTTTTTCACTAAAATACTCTTTAATCTCCTCTAAAAAGCTGATAAATGCAACATCTTTGCTCTCTTTTTTGTATATACTCAAGAGTTTTTCAGCTATTGCATCTCCAAATCGCTGGAGTCTCGCTCTATTTTGTGCAGAGTGCAACTCTAGATACTCTACTGATGCTCGTAGCTGTTGGTAGAGCTGAGTCTCTTTAAAGCTTATACCCATCGCAAAATTGAGATTGGCTTTTGTATCAAAACTCTTTAAGATAGATGCCATGCTCTCATTTGGTAAAACAACGGCTATCTTTTCAGCTCTATGCCCTTTTTTGATAAATTCATAAATCTTGTTTTTTACAAAAGCAACTTGGAGGAGGGGTTCACTAAAACTTTCGCAACTTACATTATGGTTTGTTGTGATTATACTTTGAGAGAGTATCTCTTTTGTGTTGAGAGATATTCTATAAAGATAGCCAACCTCCGTTTCTATACCTAAATCTTGAAATTTCTTTTGCATTTTCGTATTAAAACGGGAAGTTGTAAAGAGAATATCTACTTGCGTATATTGTGTGGCTTCTTGGAGAAGTTGCAGTTCAAAGTTTGTAAGGTGACCATCAACTTTTATCTCAATGTGCTTATGTGAGAGGGCATAGTGTGTGTTAAAAGTGTAGTATGAGGGAATAAAGATAGGATCAAGATAGCTTCGTTCTTGACAGAGTTGCTCATAGCGTCTGTAAAGCTCTGTTAAGATAGTTATATGCTCTTCATACTCCGCATAGACATCGGCATCTTTAAGATTTTCTATCGAATACATCTCAGCACTCAGTTCACTAAAAAACTTAAATATATAGTTGCTGTTTTTTGTAAAAGTGAAAAAGTTTCGCTCTATTTGAAGTGCTGCAAACTCATGGAAGTTGGAGGCTTCAAGAAGTAGCAGAACTCTAGTATCATCATCTATATAGGTCTTTTGCTCTACGATGCAGAGTTTAGAGACAAATTCGTTCATAGTGACATAGTTTGCTAAAAAAAGTGTGTTTGACTCTAAGGAGAGGAGTTGCTCTCTGATTGCTCTTGCGGAGGGGAGGACTATGGTTCTCTTATCCATAGTCTAAAATTCAAATGCCTCTTTAATTCTTGTATCTGCTTTTATATTGTAAAATCTATAATCATCACCAACAGTTATCTTTGCGATAATATTCCAGACACCCACTTTAGGAAATGTTGCCCCTTCGATTACATAGCTGCCATTGTTAAATGTAAAAGTATCAAGTCTCTGGTCAAACTTATGTGTCTCTGGTCTGCTGATAGAGAGTTCTATTTTTGCATTTTTAACAGGATTCCCCTCTTTATCTGTAATGCTATATGTGATTTTTGGATTATCACCTCCAATAGAGCCTGTTGTATAATTTACATCATACTTTTTATCAAAAGCTATACGTGCTGTAATAAAATCATTAGCTTTTGCATCAGCCTCTTGATAGTGCGTCATATACGCATTACTTTCCTGAATATCTGCTTTTGATGTTACAACTATAGTCATAACACAAAAACCAAAAACTAAGGTAATAGCCCCACCGATAATATATGGCCAGACTCTACCATTACTCTGCTTTTTGCTCATTTTTATGCCTTCTTCTATAAATTACTCTTCTGATATACATAACTATACCATATAAAACAAAACCATAGAAAAACAACTTTACAAAAAAGATAGCTTCTTGATTTGCATCACCGGGATCATTCTCTAAAACAACACCTTTTGCCGTAGATATCTGATGTGCTATATCTATGTAGCCGTTAAACATTGAACCGGCATACTTTCCTATGACCTGCTCCTTCTTTGCTTTTCCTGCCAAGAGAGGTAGGATTGTGCCTCCATAATTTGTTCTTAGCTCATTAAAATGCTCCCAACTATCACCATAAGCAATAGCCATGATAAAGGCTTGAACAGCTGAGGCAACAGGAGAGAGTACCTGTTTTCTATTAAAATACTTATATAAAGAGGGGTCGTTTACCTGTATATCTACTTGTGAGTCTAGCTCTGAAAAACTCAAAAGAACTGTAGGCTCTGTAAATTTTTGTAAGAGTTCTTTCTCATACGCTGCCATATCAACACCCTCTGGAAGTTTTTTCAGCATTATGAGTCGCAAGGCTATACCTGTTTTCTCATAAAGTTCAGCGCCAAGCTTTTCCACTTGTTCTGTAAATGCAGCTCTATGGACTACTTCATCTTTATATAAATACTCTGCGTTTAGTTGTGATTGGGTAAATAGTGTGAGGATGAGGGCATAAAGCCCTCTAGTTAAAAATTTCAATGAAATTTCCTACCCTACGAAAAGGTGGTTGGGTGTTACAACCGCAAAAAGTGTGTAAGCCGCCATAATTACTAGGCCAATTGCAATAATTTTTTCCACTTTACACTCCTTACTTTACATCAACAATATGAGAGGCACTTGTAGTGTCAATCATTTTGATGGATTTTTCATCTTTAATGTCATAAAAGTTTTGCGCATTAGCATTTTGTACACCCATAGCATTGACAGTTAAAAATGCCAAAATGCTTAAAAGTAATACAGTAGCTATAAGCATACCCGTTACACCATCAAGAGCAAATACGCTTCTATTTTCATTCATACCTGACTCCTTATTTAGCACTTAAGCTAGTGATGTATGCACCAACAGCTTCTTTTTGTTTTGCATTTAATCTAGCAAATGCCGGCATTGTACCTATAGCACCTTTTTTACCGTGATTAAGTACATTTGTAACAAGTGTTGGAGTAAACTCAGCAATATTTGGAGCTACATACTCCATTCCTTTTCCATCAGCACCGTGACAAGAAGAACAAACACCAGCAAAAACATCTGCGCCTTCACCACTCATACCATTTGCAACATACTTAGATACAGCTTCGATCTCTGCATCAGTAATAAGCGCACCTGTATTTGCGTTGAAAAGACCATTACGGTCAGGCATTGGCATCTCTGAACCAAGAATGTGGTTGTTTGAGCCATGCTCAATAACCCACTTAACAGTTTTAGGCTCAACTCTAACATTTAAGTTAGCAGCTTTCCCGTCAATACCATCAGCAGCAAGTCCGTGACATACTTTACACTCCGCTAGAAATACTGATTCACCCATCTCAACTAGTCTATCACCGGTGATAGAAGCGTACTGAGCGTTGAATTTTGCATCGTGTGCAGCAACATCCTCGTTGTACTCACCGATTTGAGAGTATGCATTTACAGGATAACCAGCTACCCAGTACCACATACCCCAAACAATAGTTCCTAAGAACATAATAGCCCAACCAAACGGTACAGGGTTTTTATATTCACCTATATTGTCCCAAGTCTCATCTGCTAACTCACCCTCTGCGGTATCAGTTTGCATTTGACGAACATACTTGATTACAACAAATACTGTAATGATTACAAGTGCAACCGCACCTGCAACAGCAAGCATATTTACGATATCACCATTTAAACCACCCTTAGACATACCTACAGAAAGGTAAGTAAATCCAAGCATTGCAGCTACAATGATAATTCCCCAAAGATAAAGCTTATTCATATATCTCTCCTATTTTTTATCATCTTTTGATAGAGCGTTTACCGGAGTATCAGCTATATCATCTTTTAGTGCCATATTGCTATACTCTTCATAATCTTTGCCATCAGCATCTTTTCTATTTTTATATAAATGGTATATATAAGCATAGAGGCTAACCGTCATAAAGACAGTTATCGCAAAATAGCCATAAGCTTGAAATTCAGCACTGAACACTATCCCTTCCTACTTAAGACTATTTAAGTATGCAATCAAGGCTACGATTTCAGGAATCTTACCATTTGCAACTGCATCTTTAACATCTTGATCTTTCATATCTGCTGCGATTGCTTTTGCTTCTTCTAGAGCCATAGCGTGAGCTTCTGCTACACTACCAGCCATTTTAACAATTTTAGTTGACCCATCTTTTAGAGGAACCGGTTTGTTATATGGTACTGAGAAGAACTGTGCAACAGTAAGTTGCTCTGCAAAAGCAGTATCTACATCAGCTTCATTTGTAAACATCCATGGATATCCCGGCATAATTGAACCCGGTACAACAGAAGCTGGATTTTTCATGTGATTTTCATGCCAGTCAGTAGTACGGTAGTTACCAACACGGTGTAAATCTGGACCGGTTCTCTTTGAACCCCAAAGGAAAGGACGGTCAAATGCATATTCACCACTTAAAGAGTAGTGACCATAACGATCTGTTTCCGCTTTGAACGGACGAATAAGCTGTGAGTGACAAGCATTACAGCTGTTTTTAATATAAACATGACGACCCGCTAACTCTAGTGTAGAGTATGGAGCAGTTCCGATTACAGGACGAGAAGCCTGTGCAAAGTTTGGAAGTATTTCAACTAAACCCGCAAAAGAAATTACAACAAATACACCTACCGCAAAAAAGAACGGGTGTTTTTCTAACCAATGAAACATAATAATATCCTCCCTTTCTTAAGCGCCCATAGGCGATGCATTAGCTGGCTCTTGAGCAAGTTCTTTTCCAGCAGTCATAGTTTTGTAAATGTTATATGCAAACATTAAGAAACCAGTTAAGTAAAGAAGTCCACCAACACCACGAATAGCATAGTAAGGGTGAAGTACTGTTACAGTATCAATAAATGAGTAAGCTAAGTTACCAAACTCATCGTGAGCACGCCACATCATACCTTGAGTAATACCTGCAATCCACATAGATGTAAAGTAAAGTACAACACCTAATGTTTGAATCCAGAATTGTGCAGCCATAAGACCTTTAGAGTAAATCTCTCTTTTAAATACACGAGGAGCCATGTGATAAAGTGCAGCCATAATCATAAAGCCAACCCAACCAAGAACACCATCATGAACGTGACCAATAATCCAGTCAGTAAAGTGAGCAATTGCATTAACAGATTTGATAGCTTGGATAGGACCCTCTAGTGTAGAGAACATATAGAATGTAGAACCAAGAACCATAAACTTGATTAGTGGAGAAGCTGCAACTTGTTGCCACTCACCCTTCATTGTTAAGAGCATATTGATCGCTGAACCCCATGATGGAAGAATAAG
>JALWSY010000092.1 GCA_027083035.1 Sulfurimonas sp.
ACAAACACCTTCGTATGCTTGGATACGAGATTTATCACCCTCTTTAATTGTTACTGCTAAACGAACAGTATCACCAGCACGAAAATCTGGGATATTTTTTTCAGAGATTTGTGCTTTTTCAAAGTTTTCTATATACTTATTTCTCATAGACTAAGTCCTTTATTTTATTTTACTACGCTCTTTAGGCTAACTTTTGCGCAGTTTTATACCTCTTTAGCTCTTGGGGTCTGAAAAACTTTGTTTTACATTCCGACATAGCTAGTTTTAATGAGCGAATTTTACTATGATTTCCCTTTAAGTATTCTGACGGAACACTTAAACCCTCATAATTTTTCGGTTTTGAAAAGGATGGTGCTTCTAAAAGTTGCGTCTCAAAACTCTCAACAGTTAAGGAGTCACTATTTCCTAAAACACCATCAATGTTCCTACTGACAGCATCACAGATAACCAAAGAGGCTAACTCCCCTCCAGTTAAGATGTAATCTCCAATAGAGAACACTTCATCTGCATACTTCTCTATAACTCTCTCATCTATTCCCTCATACCTTCCACTCACAAAAGTTATATGGGACTTCTTTGCTAAACGCTTTGCATCATTTTGTACAAAGGGTTTTGCAACCGGAGTCAAGAAAACTATATGAACATTTTCATCCTCTTTTTTCAAAGCATCAAGCGCATCATAAAGCGGTTGAGGGTTCATAACCATTCCGGCTCCACCCCCTACTGCTGTATCATCCACTTTTGAGTGCTTATTTAATGAGAAATCTCTCGGATTAAGATAGTTAATCATTAAAATATCTTTATCAATAGCACGCTTTAATATCGAGTCTTTAAAATAACCCTCTATCAAGTTTGAAAAAAGTGTGACAAAAGTATAAGTCATTAGGACGCTTCTAAGATATCCATTGCACCACTGAGTGTGATGCTCTTTTTATCTATATCTACGCTCACTTTAAATGGTTCTATAAAAGGAACTAAAAAGCTCTTTGGCAAACCATTTTCGACTAAACTTTTCTCTGTAACTATACTTAAATAGTTTGTTATCGCTATGCGTTCAACCTCTTTAACCACTCCAAGCAGTTTTCCATCTTCATAAACTTCACAATCTTCTAAATCAAAGAAAAAGTACTCACCCTCTTCAAGGTGGCAGGTTTTTCTTGTCTCTTCATAAGTTGTGTAGAGTTTTGCATTGACAAACTTCTTACAATCTTCAGGATTGCTCAGGTTGTTTATCTTTACAAGACCTCTCTCATAGTTTACATCTGTTAAAGTAATTTTATCTTTTTTATTGATTAAAAAAGAGCTTCCTACTCTGAACTGCTCTGGAAAATCAGACTTATCATGAAACTTCATATCACCTTTAATACCGACAGTTTTGCCGATGGTAGCTATATGAAGCAGTTGATTATTAAAGCGCTTCGACATTAATACGATAACTTATGCCATCTTTAGCCTTACAGCCAGAGATAACAGTTTTAATAGCTCCAATCATTTTGCCACCCTTACCGATCAGTTTCCCAATATCAGCTTGGTTTGCATACAGAACTATCTCTGTTACTTCATCGCCCTCTTTGACTTCCACTCTAATCTCATCAGGATATGATGCAATAAGCTTAGCAAATTCTGCGACAAAATCAGCAATCATGATTAACGGCCAGTAATCTTTTTAACACGATCACTCATTTTAGCACCAACGCTTAACCAGTAATCTAATCTTTCATTATCAACTACAAGAGTCTTCTCTTCATTCATTGGATTGTAGTGACCGATAAGTTCAATCCAACCACCATCTCTACGCTTACGGCTATCTGTTACCGCTAAACGATAAAATGGTCTCTTTTTTCTTCCCATACGAGTAAGTCTAATTACTGTCATATTTCTTTCCTTAGGTTTATAAATAATTTTGCGGAGTTTTTTGCAGAATAAATGTAGTTTGTATCTAAAATACAAGTAGTTTATTGTGCCTCTTACCGCCTTTTGGCGTTTTTATATCTCTTCAAAAGAGATACCTTCCAATCACAGAGGGATTATTTCGGAAGTAAAACGATGGCGCAATTGTAGCGAAATGTTTCTTAAAAGATTATTTAGGCATTCCCGGCATGCCACCAGGACCACCTACTTGTCCCATAAGGGATTGTAACTGTTTCATACCATTTTTTCCAGAGAATTTCTTTGCCATTTTTCCAGCATTTTTAAACTGTTTTATCATTCTGTTGACTTCAACAACCGTGAGTCCACACCCTTTAGCAATTCTCTGTTTGCGTGAGTTGTTTAACAAATCTGGGTTTTCACGCTCTTTTTTCGTCATAGAGCTTACCATCGCTTTGATATTTTTCAACTCACTTGAGTTTTCAAAATCAAAATCTTTAATAGCCTTGCTCATACCGCCCATTCCCGGAATCATTCCCATAAGAGAACTCATAGATCCCATCTTTTTCATAGACTCCATCTGCTCTAAAAAGTCATTAAAGTTAAACTTCCCTTTTTGAATCTTCTTTGTAAGTCGCTTTGCATCTTTTTCATCAATGATGTTGGCTGTCTTCTCAGCAAGACCCTCAACATCTCCAAATCCCATCAAACGATTGACTATACGCTCAGGGATGAAGACCTCAAGATCCTCCATCTTCTCACCCATACCGATAAATCGAAGTGGTACTTCTACTTGAGAAGAGAGTCCAAGAGCTACACCACCTTTAGAGTCACCATCATATTTTGAGAGGATAACACCATCTATGCCGATTTGCTCTTTAAAGGTAGTCGCTGTGCGGATAGCGTCTTGACCCGTCAGAGAGTCTGCTACATAAAATATCTCATCAGGGTTGGCTACCTTTTTCACCTCTGCGAGTTGCTCCATCAGCTCCTCATCAATAGCCAAACGACCGGCAGTATCTATTAAGACCACATCAAAAATCTTCGAGTTAGCATACTCTAAAGCAGACTTTACAACGGCTACAGGATCTTTTGTTGCTTCATCTTCATAGAGTTCTACCTCTATCTGTGCAGATATTTGGCGTAGTTGTTCTACCGCAGCCAAACGCTGCAAGTCAGCTGCAACCATAAGCACTTTTTTTTGCTTATTTTTCAGATATGTTGCAAGTTTTCCTGTAGTAGTTGTTTTACCAGAACCCTGCAGCCCTGTCATAAGAATAGTTGTAGGTGGGTTTGGAGCAAAAACAAAGCCTTTGTTTCCTCCCACTTCAAGAAGTTTATAGAGTGTCTCGCGGAGTGCTTCAAGAAACTGATCTTTACCTATACCCTTTGCTTTTGTAAGAGACTGAACATTTGTAATCAACTCTTTGACAACTTTATGATTTACATCTGCTCTGAGAAGATTTTTCTTCAGTTCATTCAGTGCTTTGCTTAAAGCCTTGTCATCATCATGAAAACGAATCTTTTTTATGGCATTTGTAAACGAGTCTGTTAAAGTATCAAACATATATTTCCCTCTGATTTTAGGTATAAAAAGTTGCGAATTATAACGAAGTATTGCTTGAAAGATTCTTTAGAGATTCCCTCTAAAGCACTACTGAAAGTGAACAAACTCTTTTGGTTCCGGTGAGACAAACTCCATACCAAGCAGCTTTACTCTATGTGCATGCAACATCACTCGCTTTGCCTTGCGTCCACCATACTGCTCATCACCAATGATAGGATGATCCACATAGCGTAGATGCACACGAATCTGGTGCGTACGCCCATTATGAATGATGCACTTTATCTTTGTTTTGTTTGCACTTACAATGTCGGGAAAAAATTCACTTCTCGCAGGTTTTCCTTTTGGTGATACATTTGAGTAGGCTCTGTTATTCTTGCGCTGTGTAATAATTGGCTTGTCAACCTCTATAGGCTCACTCATAATCCCCTCAACCCATGCAATATACTCTTTATAGACTCTATCTTGCTTAAACTCTTTGATAGCTTCTTTTCTAAACTCTTCATTTTTTACAAGCATCAAAACGCCACTTGTTTCACGGTCAAGTCGATGCAGAAGAACTGCTGGTTTAAACTCTCTCTCAAGCTCATCTGAGTTAACATAAGCTGGTTTATCAACCACTACTATATCATCATTTTCAAAGAGAATCTTTGCTTTTTCAAGCTTCATCACACGAAATGTCGTCTTTGCATCAATCTCCCCGCGAGCTATCATCACTTTTTTGTTGCCTACATAGACAAGTCCTCTATCTATCATCGACTTCGCACTACTGTTTGAAATCCCCTCCTGCTGTGCAAGAAGCTTATATGCTTTTTCTAATGCCATCTATACTATTTCCTTTATTTTATCTATTACTCGTTGAAGATTTATCTTCTCTTCAACCATTGAGGGTGGCAACTCTTCTGCCTTTTTTAAGGCTTCAAAAATTCCATCCCTCTCCACATACTGTACATGGTGTACATATCTAAACAGCTCTTTTTGGTGAAAAAAGTGCTTTCCTGTAATTATCTTACATCCAAAGTGCGCTGGTTCAAGAGGATTATGCCCACCGACATCCTCTTTAAATGCACCCCCTAAAATAGCTATATCACTTATGTTGTAGATATTATTTAACTCACCCATCATATCCACTAAAATCATATCTGCATCAAAGTGCTTCTCTTTGGAGAAACGCGTTAGTGTCAGTCCGTTATCTTTTGCACCCTCTTGCATCAAATGATAAACATTATTAAAGCGTTCAGGATGCCTTGGTACCATGATGAGCTTCACATCACTTCTCTCTCGTCTCAATTCAATAAAAGCTGCAAGTATGGACTTCTCTTCACCCTCATGTGTACTCCCCGCGACAATAGTCAAACCTTCTGGTTTGGCATACTCTTTGGTATGTTTTATCTCACCGGCGAGTTTGATATTGCCTACCACTTCTATGTTTCTGCCACCTAGTGCCAAAAAACGGTTCTTATCGACTTCACTCTGCACATAGATAGTATCCACACACGCGAGCAGTTTTTTATAAAACCATGCAAACTGCAGATACCTCTTTACACTTCTATCAGAGATGCGGGCATTAAGCAAAATAATCTTTGCACCTCTCGCCGAGGCAACTCTAAAGAGTAGATACCAAAACTCCGCCTCTAAAACAACTAAAAGCTTCTCTCTTTTAATCCAAAAAGGCAAAAACATCTCATAGGGCAGATAGC
The DNA here is from genome assembly GCA_027083035.1 of Sulfurimonas sp. Classification (GTDB taxonomy): domain Bacteria; phylum Campylobacterota; class Campylobacteria; order Campylobacterales; family Sulfurimonadaceae; genus Sulfurimonas. The sequence continues at coordinate 5,134 of JALWSY010000092.1, forward strand.
GAACCTCTGCATCATATTTTTTCGCTTCACTCTGTCCTGTTTGGGTAATAGTGGTTATATGAATATCTCTTTTTCTCAATAAATCTAAAATAGGCTTTAAAGCTCTTGCTTCACCAAGAGAGCATACATGAAACCAGAGTGCGTCTGAAGTTGTAAAACGAGGATTTTTAAAAAGAAAAAAACGGGCGGGAATTGACTC
>JALWSY010000093.1 GCA_027083035.1 Sulfurimonas sp.
CAAACATGCTTCCTGCAGTATAAAGCGGTGCTAGTCCAAGCCCTTTAAACTTTGAGAAGATTGTACCCATACCAAGTGCTGTCATCGCCATTGTAAGTAAAAATGTATCTATCTGATTGATACCTGCCACGATATCATGCGGTACTAAATCAAAAGAGTTAAAACCAGCCATTCCAACAAAGTAAACTGCAAACCAAGGGATAGTGAGTGTAAGTCCATTGCCTGCTCCACCCTCTTTTTTTGCTTGCATAGAGAGATAAAGTCCAAGCACGATAAGCATAGGGGCAATCATAATCACACGAGTCATCTTTACAATAACTGCGGAGTTAGCCATAACATCTGGATGTCCCGGAATAGAAGCAGGCACAGCAACAACTTGTGCAACTTCATGAATAGTACCACCCACATAGATACCAAACTGCTCTGGAGTCATATGTAAAAATCCCGTAGCCGGTTCAATGATTGATGCATAAAGAACAGGGTAGAGGAACATTGAAATGGTACCGAAGAGAACAACCATCGATACAGCTACCGCTGTTTTATGTCCCTCTGCTTCAAGTACAGGCTCTGTTGCCAAAACAGCTGCAGCACCACAAACAGAAGCACCTGAAGCTGTAAGCATTGAAGTGTCTCTATCCATCTTAAAGATTTTTATACCTAGATATGTACCGATAATAAATGTTGTTGAGAGCATGATTAGAGAGACCATAAAACCACTCATACCAACATCCATTATCTGTTGAAATGTGATACGAAAACCATAAAATACGATAGCAAAACGAAGAATCTTTTTACCAGAGAAAGTAATTCCTGTCCCCCATGCACTTGGGATATGATTATGCAGCGTATTTGCATAAAAAATACCCATTACGATACCAATAACAAGAGGAGAAATTCCTAATGCTTTTACAGGAGCTAAACCTGCAATCATAGTTGCTGCTGCTGCAAATATAGCAACAAATATGATTCCAGAAATAGTACCTTTTCTATTTTCTGCTGAAAAAGCCATTACAATCCTTTATAATAAATTACGATTGAAATTATACCAAAAATTTATTTTACTTCTATTTCTATTTGAGTTTTCACTCCTTTATTATCACTCTCATCTGTAGATTCTGTCACAAAAGAGAGCCTTTTTTCAGCTATAAACTTCTCTTGGGTCAGATATTTAATAATCTCTTTTGCACGCCTCTTTGCTAAAGATTCAAGTGCATCCTTTGAAACACTTTGTATATCTCTACAGACTCCAATAAGCGCACTCTGATAAGCTCTCTCAAACTCTGCATCACTCACCTCTTCTTCTATCCTTTTTTGCAATTGCTCCAGATATGCATCATCTCTAGCCTCTTGATATATCTCCTCTAAAAGATCAATACTCATGGCACTCTCATGCTCCTCTCTATTTTTTAAACCACTCTTTTGCATCACTTTATCTATGAGTTTATCCAGTTGCAGTACTTTTTTATCCCTCACTACATCATAACGTGCTACTATTTTTAAAGAGATTTTTGGTCTTTTATTGAGAACTTTTGCCAGTTGGTCAAGTTTTTCTCTCTCTGGAGGTGTGATTTTTATTGAACCTGCTTCAAAAACAAGATACTCCAACTTCTGCGCATCAAAGCCCATAACTGAACCTAAGAACTTAAATGGCGAGACTACAGCTTTTTTTATGAGTCCAGTAAGTGTATCGACTATCAATGCTCCATATTTAAAATCAGGTGCGTCCACATTTCCCGCAACATTCATATCCATATCTATCACACCATCACTATCTTCTAAGAGTCCAAAAACAAATCCTAGCGGTAAAACGGTGATATTTTCATCCTCTATCTCTTTGCCAAGCACAGCTTTTTTAATGATAATATTATTATCCCCTCTGAGTTTACCATTTAAGATATCATAGTTTAAATCAAGATAGAGCTTTCCGGCATCTATCTCATGTCCGGCAAATGATGCGCTGTAGCCGCTCAAAGAGCTTAAATCAAGATTTTTAAAATTAAAAGTCAAATCTGTGTACTCTTTAGGGTTAGAACTATCTACACTTCCCCTTAGTTTTGTTGAACCATATCTATCTACCTCTCCAGCTATACCTACATACATTGTTCCATGTGGTGTATTTGAAAGAGAGTAGATTACACCATTGAGATTGTGAATATTTGTCTTAAAATCTATGGGGATAGAGTAGTCAGCAAACTCTGCACTCCCCAAAGAGACATTCACTTTTGTGATATAAATAGGAAAATCTGGAGATGTTTTCTTACTCACTTTACTCTTTTGCTCTTTTTTCGTCCCTTTTTTCTTTTTTGCCAACTGTGAAAAATTTAGCACTCTGTTTTTGTCTATCTTTGCTTTTACATAAAATGAATCTACATTTAATTCATTCACATAGAGTCTATTTGGAGAGAGTTCAAGAGTAAACGCCTTTGTATTTACATCACTTAAAGAGAGTAACAGCGAATTATCTACCGTTGAGTTTATAAAAAGAGAGTTTAAATCGAAACTGCTCTGAACTCGTAAGTCGGCACTTCTGCTCTTTGGTCTATACTCTGTCTTACCCTTGAGTGACACTCGTCCATCTTTGATTTTGGCATGAAGGTTCTCCTGAACATAGGGATTAAAATCACTAAGTGCAATATCTTTGATGCTAAAATCTCCTTTTTGCATCAATGGAGTATGTTGTAATTTTCCTTTCGTTTTTATAACTCCCTTATGATTGATACGCATCGATGTTACATACCTCAACCAACTCTTTTTCTTTGAATCAAGATTATACAAAGTAACATTTAGCTTATCTACTCTCTGTTGTGCCACTCTCTCTAAAGATTTATCACTAAAAAGCAGTGCGCCATCATAGAATCCAAAATGTTTTAGATGCAGATGGTAGTTTTGAGAGTTTTGTGTTTTTTTGCTTTTTTTCTCTTTCTTTTTAACTTTTTTAGGCGCTACAAGTGTAGTCAAACTAATAGTACCGCTCTTATACTTCTCTACATTCAATGCAAGATTTTCAATAGTAAAATCTTCTAAATTTACCTCTTTTTTTTGTGTATCTAGCTTTATACCACTCAAAGATAAATTTTTCCAATTAAGAACTTTTTTATTTTGACTCTTTTGATCAATCATCAGCTCTTTAAGAGAAACATTTGCGTCACTTGTTGTAACAACAAAGCCATCTTTGTACTTATAAACCTCTGCATTTAAAGCGCATCGAGCTATAGCACTTTTTAAATCAACATCATAAAGTGCTAGTGCTTCATTAGCTGCTTTGTCTATATAGGGCTTAAAATCTACCACATTAAAGTTCTCTAATTCTGTGATGCTTGAGAGTTGAAAATCATGAGCAGTAAAACTTCCTTGAGAGTGCAGATACCCACTCTTGTTTATAAAACTCTCTAGTTCGTACCTAAGTGGTGTAGTACCTGCAAGAGTAACATGATGCAAATGCAAAGAGAGATTATCTATAGAGGAGTTTACACTCGGAGTAAAGAGTGCATCATTAAAATGCAGGTTTATCTTCTCTAAAGCAATATCCTTTACTAGTAATTGCCACGGATTTGCATCATTACTACTGTTACTCTCTTTGCTCTTTTTGTCACCTTTTAACTCTATATAGTGTTGCCAATCTATTGCACCCTGAGTATCTCTTACTGCATACACCTGCAATCCATCTAAAGTGACATTTGCAACTTCTACCTTTTGCTGTAGTGGCTTTAGTGTCGCATCTGCTATCTCAAAGCGCCCTAGATTGAGAATATCTTTTGCCCCTCCTTGTGGAATAAGGCGTAAATTTTGCAAAGAGACAGAGAGGTTATCTATCGTTGTTGCATTGATATCTTCAAGATTGAGTGCATACTCTGCGTGCAGGGAGATTTTACCATCTGCTACTTCAATGTTAAGCATATCTTTTATATATTTATATTTGTTGTAGAGTTTACTCGCCTCAAGGTCAAGAGAGCCTTCCATGCAGAGTGGTTTAAAGCCTTTTATGTGGGATTTAAAATCAATAAATCCCCCATCTTCAATAGTCGAATAAAAACGCATCACTCCTGTACTACTATTTATATCTGCAGTATCAATATTTTTCAACTCAAATCCTAAGTTTTCAAAAGATAAGAGATAAGGCTCTTTTTTTGTATTATCTTTGTAAACCAACATCCCATCATCTACATCAATATGAGAGAGTATAATGTGTGGCAAAGCGGCACTCTTGCTACTCTTTTTGCTCTTTTGAACCTTATTCCCTGTGGACTTCATAATATGTGAAAAGTTGAGTGTTTTATCTTTTTGAAGTGCTACATTTATTTTTGGCTCGATTAAAGAGAGTTTTTTTAGTTTTAATGTACCAAAGAGTAAAGCAGAGGGGTCAAAGTTAAGATAGAGAGATGTAAAAGAGAGTAATGGTGTTGTATCATTAGAATATGTCTTTAGATCCTGAATCTGCAAAGAAAATACATAGGGATTAAACGTGATATCTCCAAGCTCTATCTTTAGTGTAGTCTCCTTTTGAACAAACTGAACTATTTGCGATTTAAGGAGATAAGGAAGAAGAAAAAAACCAAAAAGAGAGTAGAGTAGAAGAGTATAAAAAATTATTTTTTTAAAGCGTTGAGACACGATAAACTCCAAAGTAAGAATACCTGAAGTTTATCTTTTTTCATGTTAAAGATTTATTATTTAGCCGCTTTTAAAACAGACTCTTTGGGATAGATAAAGATAGACTTTCTTAACACCGAAATCTTCTTACTCTTCTTTCCATCTTTTGTAAGTGCATAAGCATGGATAGTGATAGGGATGATGGTATCCTTTCTCTTATCATCAGCAAGCACTTCTGTTGTTCTAAGCGTTACAACTTTTTTCTTTTTTGCATCTGGAGTTGCCATAAAAGGTTTAGATGGCTTTATAATCTTTATTTTTCCCTCCATACCTTTTGGTGGTATGACATCAAAATAGAATTTCATCGGCTCATTTTGCGTATTTTGCAGTAAAAAGACATAGGAGTTATCTACTCGTACTCGTCCATCAGGGAGTGCTTTTGTAGAGTAGAGTCTTGTCTCTTTATTGATATTTAAAAGCATATGCTCTTTTGTACTGCCCATAAAGCCTAAAATGACAGTAATCCCGATGAGAAGTGCCATATATGCTAAAACTTTTGGACGGAAATATTTTGTTTTTCCCTTACGCTCAACTATTTCATAATCACTTGACCATGTTACAAGCGATGGTTTACCGAGTTTCCCCATAACCGTTGTACACGCATCCACACACTCAAGGCAGTTGATACACTCCAACTGTAGCCCCTGACGAATATCAATATGTGTAGGACAGACAGTTACACAAGACTCACATGCCGTACACTCTGCTTGTGGTTCAACCGCTTGTAAATCCTTCTGCTTTGTAAACTTCTTCTCATGTCCCTCATAGATATGTCCTCCTCTATGCTCATCATAGATAGCCATAACTGTATGTTCATCATAAAGTACAGACTGCACACGAGAGTATGGACACACATAGATACAGAAGTTCTCTTTTAAAAATACAATATCGTAGATAAGAAATGCTGCCACACCGAGAACAAAACCAATCATTGTCATATGGTCAGCAGGATTTGCAAGATATTTGAAAAAATCTTCGGGAGGTACAAAGTACCAGATAAAATCAGCCCCAGCAACAAGTGCTAAAAGAGTCCAAATAAGAATAGCAATAGCCTTCTTGACTTTGTTCTCAGGCTTTGACATATCAGGTTCTTTTTGTTTGTTTTTGATACGTTTTCTAAGACCTAGGAGCTTTGTCTCAATAAGGTCACGATAGACAACACGAAAGATTGTTTGTGGACACATCCACCCACAAAAGACACGACCACCAACAACTGTCATACCAAAAATACCCAAGAATAGCAGCATCAATAAAAACGGCATTAAGTAAAGCTCTTGCATATCGAACTCTACAAATGCCAAGTGAAGTTTCATTTTATCAAAACTTAAGAGAAAAAAGTGGTGTCCATCAACGACTATCCAAGGAAGAACCAAGGCAATAATCGTCGCTACCACATACATATAGTAACGCTTAATCCTCCATGGACTTTTAATTTTAAAATCTTTTGTCTGTTCACTCATGAAAAATTCCTTTATATTTTACAATTTTAGAAATTATATCAAAGAGTTGAGACATTTATGCTTTAAATCAATAAAAATGATATAAAATTTTATAATTATAATCATTTGAATTGATTATGTGATACTTTTGTTATAGATTTACCATCCTACTCCAAGTTGTACCATATATCTTCTATCGGTGATAGAAACATCACCTGTACCAATCTGCTCTTCATAAGTAGCAGCATTGAGTTTAAGAACTGAAAGTTCCATATTTAGACCTGCTGTATAAGCTCCTTGATAGAGTCCTACATTAAGAGCTGCCGTTAAAAAACTCTTATCTATGAGACCTAGTTCTGCACCCAAACGAACCCTTTTCATGACATCACTATCTGTATAATCTTTATAACTTACTTCACCTGCATCATTATAGGTATAGTCCCGAACTACATTTGCATTAAATGCATCCACATAATCAGCTGCTAGAACTAATTTGTGCATAAAAGAGACCTCAGGAGCAATAGAGACGCCAAAGTTTACAGTCATAGGTTGAAAACCGTAGTTATCATCCATACCCATAGCTCCAATATTTAACACACTCATACCAATAGCCGGATGCCATACACTCTCTTCAAATGGACGATAGGTAACACCTAAATCTGCACCAACTCCATAAGTCTGCCTCTCAAACTTATCTCTGAGAGTCTGTACTATGTCATTGCTATCATTCATCAAGTCACTCACAAGAAGTGACCCCTCATAAGATTGCTGTAGAATAAACTTTGCACCAATACCAACATCTACGCGACCAAACTCTGTCTCAAATGGCTTTGCCACACCTAAGGTGACACCACCATATCCTCTTGAACTTGTTGCCAAAAGACCGCTTGGTCCACTATTTGGATGGGCTTGCATATTGAGGTCAGTTGCAGCTAAGAGACCTATACTCCATGCGAAAATCTCAGAGTTTTTTGAGATAGATGTGTAGTTGTTTACTCCGAAGTGAAAATGTTCACCAGAATACTTCTCTAAAACATCTACTATATCATTTTCCGTCTCAGCATTATTCACATCATTAACAAACTCCAAACTTTTCGCAGAACCCTGCGCTCCGATACTCAGTATATCAACCACAAAACCATGTTCCTTGCTGATATTTGTCAATCCTGCGGGATTTGAAAAGATAGATGTTGAGTACGAACCTACTGCTATGTTTGTTCCACCCATTCCCATAATTCTAGGATCTTTATATAGGTATGCAAACTCACCACCTAACGCCATTAGTGAAGTTGTAGCACTTAAAAGTGCTAATGATACTACTCTTTTTTTCATACTTTTCTCACCTTAGTTATTTTTATTGAGATAATTAATAACTACCTCTTTGGTTATCTCGCCATCTTTAGAGCAGTACTTTCCATCAAAGTTCCCACCTAGAACATCACACTTAAACTCATCAACATCACCCTGCATTTCAGAAGGTGCGAGGTTTTGTACTAAGTCAAGTCCCTCATTTAGCGTATCACTCAAGACACCTGCTGCCGTAACATCCTCAGCATTAGCAGTTTCACTTATTGGACAAGGGAGGTAACCAAATGCCTCTTCACTCTGTCTTTTTGAAAAATCATCCAGAGGACAGTAACCAACAGTAAGCGCTGCAGCACCATTACGAAATAGGAAATCATAAGAGTCACCATTGACTACTATATTTGCTCTTTCATATGTTTTTCTTGACTCTGTAAAAGTCACACTACTCTCAGGCACAACTGTACACTCAGAATCTACACTATTTTTATTCACACTATACTGCATTGCACACGCGGAAGCCTTTAACTTTGTATCTACACCTTTATTTGATCCAAACTTTGAGATATCACTACTTAAGAGGCTTATTGTATTTGAGGCTTGAGATGTTAATACTAAACCTATATAAAGGCACACATCCTGCTCAGAAGAGGAGAGTTTTGTTGACCCTGCCTTTGCAACACAATTTACTGGGACAACCTGAGAGTAGTAATACCCAGCCTTATCCAAATCTTCATACGAGGTCAAAGAGTTGTTTTGACTTGTCATTGCCTTAGTAAATGCAGCAAATGTATCACCGTTTTGAACATCTCCCGCTACTACCAGAGCATTTACCACATCTGTCAAAGAGAAACCAGCCTTCCCCATGTATGCAGCTCCTAAGGCAAGATAGTCATCATCACTTTTTGTACTCTTTGAGTCTAAAGTAGCGATAACACCACTAAAATCACCTTTATCAAGCATCTGCTCTACCGCTAAAACGCTCTCACCCTCACTATCTCCACCACAACCACTCATAAGAAGAGTAAAGGTTGCTAACGAAGTCATTAGTATATTTTTTATCATAAAACACTCCTTGTATTTTATTATAGCACAATTTTATTTTACACTATTTTTAAAAGCCTTATTTATGCTCCTATTTGATAAAATAAGAGAACAATATTAAGCAAAAGAGTAATGATGACGACAAAAGAGTACATTCTTAAAACGATAAAAAAACGCCCTCTAATCATTGATGGCGCTATGGGTACACAACTCCAGCAGCGTGATGATAAAATTCCCAAAGAGGCTTGGGAGGGAAATGAGGGGTGTAATGAACTTCTAAATGTTACTGCACCCGATGTTATGAATGATATTTTTCATGCCTACCTTACTGCAGGGGCTGACCTTATTACTACCAACACTTTTGGCTCTTTCTCATGGGTTTTAGATGAGTACCAAATAGCAGATAGGGCTTATGAGCTAACACGCGCGGGTGCTGCGCTTGTAAAGCAAAAGTGTGAAGAGTTTAGCACACCAGAACATCCTCGTTTCTGTCTTGGAAGTGTTGGACCGGGTACAAAACTCCCCTCTTTAGGACATATCACTTACGATGAGATGTATAAGGGTTATACTGAGTTTTGTAAAGCACTTATAGATGGTGGGGTAGATATATTTCTGCTTGAGACCTGCCAAGACCCCCTACAGATAAAAGCAGCACTTCATGCCTGCCAAGAGGCAAACAGAGAGAGGAACAGAGAAATTCCTATTATGGTTTCGGTTACAATTGAGCTAAGTGGTACCATGCTTATTGGGACTGATGCCACAACTATTGCGACTATTTTAGAGCCGTTTGATATTCTCTCTCTTGGTTTTAACTGTGGAACAGGACCAGAACAGGTTCTAAAGCATGTCAAAACTTTGAGTGAGCTGTGGCACAAACCTATCTCTGTACACGCAAATGCAGGACTCCCACAAAACCGTGGAGGCTACACCTACTACCCGATGGGACCTGATGAGTTTGTAGAGCAGCAGAGAAAGTTTCTTGAGTATGATGGAGTGAGTTTTCTAGGTGGCTGTTGTGGTACAACACCACAGCACATACGCGCTCTTGTAAATGCTGTTACACCACTTACACCAAAAGAGCCAACGGGTTCACACCCAACATCCATTGCGTCACTCTTTAATACAACACCGCTCATGCAGGAGCCTGCTCCCCTGCTTGTAGGAGAGCGCAGTAATGCCACAGGCTCCAAAGCCTTTCGTGAACTCCTCTTGGCAGAGGATTATGAGGGGACACTCTCTGTCGCACAACAACAAGTACGAGCAGGCGCTCATGTGATAGATGTCAATGTCGGTTTTGCAGGACGCGATGAGACAAAAGATATGACAGAAGTGATGGCGATGTATGCACAGAAGATTGCTCTACCACTTATGCCGGACTCTACACAGACCAAAGGCTTAGAGACAGCTCTGAAGCATATAGGTGGTAAACCGATTCTCAACTCCGTCAACCTTGAAGATGGTGAAGAGAAGTTTGATGCAGTCTGCGCTCTTGCGAAAAAATTTGGTGCCTCTCTTGTCTGCCTTACCATAGATGAGAAGGGTATGGCAAAGAGCATCGAAGATAAACTCGCTGTTGCTGAGCGCATCATAGAGCTAGCAACCAAGCGTCATGGCATCAAAAAAGAGGATCTTGTCTTTGATGTACTTACCTTTACTCTCGGAAGTGGGGATGAGGAGTATTTTGAAGCGGGTATCAACACCATAGAAGCGATCCGCCAACTAAGAGAGAAGCATCCAGAGGTCGGAGCAATCCTTGGACTCTCAAATATCTCTTTTGGTCTTGATAAAGATGCCCGTCCCTATCTTAACTCTATGTTCTTGCATCATTGTGTGCAAGCTGGACTTACCTCGGTCATCATCAATGTAAAACATATCATCCCTATCAACAAAATCTCCAAAGAGGATCAGGAAATTTGTGATGATCTTATCTTTAACCGCAAACCAAACGGAGAGGCTCTTTTTAACTTTATAGAGTACTTCTCCTCCAAAGAGGCGGTAGATAATGATGCAGAGGATGCTGAATATCTCGCAATGAGTGATGTTGAGAAGATAGCGAAACTCCTAATGGATGGAGACAAAGAGCGTATGATACCGCTTGTAGAGAAAGTGCGTCATGAAATAGCACCTGAGATAATAGTCAATGAAATTCTCATAGATGCCATGAAGGTTGTCGGAGAACTCTTTGGCTCTGGGCAGATGCAGCTCCCATTCGTACTCCAATCTGCTGAGACTATGAAAAAGACCGTTGATTATCTCAACCCATATCTACCAAAGGTAGAAAAAGAGGTAGATACAACGCTCGCACTTGGAACAGTAAAAGGGGATGTCCATGATGTTGGAAAAAACCTTGTCGATATCATCCTCTCGAACAACGGATACAAAGTCAAAAATCTCGGCATCAAAGTAGAACTCGATGCCTTCTTAGATGCGATGAAAGAGGGGCATATCTCTGCTCTTGGAATGAGTGGACTACTTGTAAAATCTACACAGGTGATGCTTGAGAATCTCACTACCCTTAAAGAGCAGGGTATAGAGATTCCTATCTTGCTTGGTGGAGCCGCACTTACTCGCTCCTTTATTGATGACTTTTGTCGTCCAGCTTATGGAGGACCAATATTTTACTGTAAAGATGCCTTTGATGGGGTAACGGCTATGAGTCGCATCGAAGCAGGAAACTTTGATACAAATCTGCACCCTGATGCCCCAGAGGTAGAGAAAAAAGAGGAGAAGGAGTATATCATCCCTCCTTTCGAGGAGATAAAGATGCCTTCACGAGATGTAAAGGTGCCAACCCCTCCATTTTGGGGAAGGCGAGAGATAAAACTTTCACAGCAACAAATAGAGATGGCATTTGAGTGGATAAATCATAAACTCCTCTTTAAATCTCGTTGGGGATACAGCTCAAAAGGGATGGATAAAGAGGCATATAACAAACAGCTCGAAGAGGTTGTTTGGCCGGCATATGAGAAACTCAAAGCAAGATTTATAGATGAGCAACTCTTCGAGCCGACCATACTCTATGGCTACTGGCCTTGCCGTAGTGATGACAACTCTCTGCTTATATTTGATGAGAGTGAGGGGTACTTTAGCGATGATCAGGTAAACAGAGAGCCACTCGAGAGTGTTATAGGCAGGGCAAAAGAGATATTTACCTTTCCTAGACAAAGAAAAGCGCCTCATAGAGCGCTGAGTGACTTCTTTCACGCAGACAGACACGATGTTATAGCACTTACCTGTGTGAGTGCAGGCTCTAAGCTGAGTGAGGTTGAAAGAGAGATATATGATGCAGGAAACTACACAGAGTATTATCAGTTTCACGGCTTAGGTGTGGAGTTAGCCGAAGCACTCGCAGAGATAGCACATAAACAGATACGCCTTGATTTAAATATTGCAGAGAATGAGGGAAGCACACTTGCAGATGTACAGATGAATAGATACCAAGGCTCACGCTATAGTTTTGGCTACGCTGCCTGTCCAGACTTGGAACTTAACCGTCCCCTCTTTAATCTGCTCAAACCTGAAGAGTTTGGCATAGAGCTGAGTGAGACATTTCAGATTCACCCAGAGCAATCAACCTCTGCACTTGTAGTCTATCACCCTAACGCAACCTACTATAACGTATGACAAACTAACGCCTTCTGTAAGAGAGTGCCTCAAGAAGGTGTTCTCTTTGAATTATCTCACTCCCCTCTAAGTCTGCTATCGTACGTGCTACTTTTTGCACCTTTTTAATACTTCTAAAAGAGAGCGTGAAACGACTCACAGCTTGCTCTAACACTCCCTTTGCATCATCGCTTAAAACACAAAAGCGCTCTATCTCCGCATCACTCATCTTCGCATTAAAACTCTTCTGCCCTCTCCTTTTCATGATAATATGTGTCTCTACTACTCGCTTATGTAACTCTTTTGAGCTTACACTTACCCTATCATCTACAGAGACATTTTGCATCACCACACTCATATCTACTCTATCCAAAAAAGGGTCTGAGAGTCTGTTTTTGTATCGTTGAATCTCAAGTTCATTACAACGACACTCTTTATGGGCATCAAGGAAATTACCACAGGGACAAGGATTCATCGCACCAATAAAGAGAAAGTTTGCAGGATACTCCACCTTAGAGTTTACACGAGAGATACGAATGCGCCCATCTTGCATCGGCTCTCTAAGAGACTCTAACACAGTTTTACTAAAGTGAGGCAACTCATCAAAGAACAAGATGCCGTTATGTGCAAGTCCTACCTCACCTATCTTGGCTCTATGACTCCCACCACCAAAGACACTTGCAGATGTTGCGGTATGATGCACACTCTGCATAGCGCGCCGTGGTGCAAAGCTCGGCTCAACTCCATCTAATACTTGTAACTTTGCACCCTCTAAAATCTCTTGCTCACTCATTGGAGGTAAGATATAGCGAAGTCTTGATGCGATCATACTCTTACCACACCCCGGACTCCCCTCAAGTAAAATGTTATGAAAACCAGCCGCAGCTATGAGTGCTGCTCGCTTTGCCACCTCTTGACCCTTTACATCTATAAAATCTTCAGGATACTCTTTCATATAAAAGTATTTTTCTCCCTCAATCTCATAAAAGGGATACTCAATACCACTACTAACCACGCTTGGCTCTACACTCTCTTGATGTTTTAAAAGCTCTACTGCATCTGTAAGTCTGCTAACTCCGTAAAAAGCTATATTTGGTATTTTTGAGAGTTTCTCTAATGCTTCTGCAGGGACTACTGCCTTCTCTATAAGTCCCTGATTTGCCAAAGAGAGTATCAAAGGATAGAGCTGAACATTCTCCTTGACTGCCCCATCAAGCCCTAACTCACCAAAAACAAACCATCCACTTAAATCACAGTTGCTCTCCTCTAAGAGGATAAGCAGCGCCATGCTCAAATCAAATTGTGAACCAGACTTAGAGAGTTCACTAGGGGCAAGGGAGAAGGTGATTCGTTTTGGGGGAAAGGAGTAGTCATTACTCAAAAGAGCAGACTTTACCCGCTCTTTTGCCTCAGTAATAGCTGTAGATGCCATACCGACAATGGAAAATGAAGGAAGTCCTTTTGTGAGTGTAAATTCAACATTGACAACTTTTGCATCAAGGGCTTCATAGGTGGCACAATTGAGTGATTTCATAAAACTAACCTCTTTTAGGATGTTCTATGGTAGCTGATTTATATGGAGTTGGGCTAAAATATGTCATCTTGACATATTTTAGCTGCTTTTTCTCTCTTTGAGCATTCGTTTATACTCTTTTTCAAACTTTTTTCTTCGAGCATAAGAGAGTTTATCTATAAAGAGTATCCCCTCAAGATGATCCATCTCATGTTGAATAGCTATACTCAGGAGTCCCTCAGCATCAAGTGTTTTTGTATTGCCATCTCTATCTTGATAGTTTACTGTGAGAGTCTCATATCTTTTGATATCTTCATAAAACTTAGGTACACTCAAACACCCCTCTTGATAGACGGTTTCACCCTCCTTATTTGTAATAACTGGATTTATCATCTCTATAAGATTCTCTTTTGGTTGCTCACCATCTTCATCGGGAATGTTTAAAATTAATGCGCGGATAGGGTGATTTACTTGAATTGCTGCCAAACCTATCCCATTTGTATCCATCATCAATGGATACATACTATCGAGCAGATTATGTAAAGAGCTATCAAAACTCTTCACTTCCTTTGATTTCATTCGCAGTCGTTTATCGGGGTACTCTACTATCGTTAACTTCATAGTCCTATTTTTTTGACCTTAAAGAGACTGCATAGTCTGAGTTTCTATCTTTATACGCCTTCTCTATACCATCCATAGCACTTACTACTATCTCTTCAACCGTATGGAAGGCATCAATATCTGTAACACCTATAGAAATCTTTAACTCAATCTCCCTGTCTGCAAGGAAGAAGTTAGAGTTAGAGACCAAATCTATCAAACGCTCACTCGCTTTTTTTGCACTCTCAATATCTGTATGTTTTAAAAGCATGGAGAATATGCCATTACCATAGTGTGCAACAATATCACTTCTTCGCGATGTCTTCAGTAGAAGTCTTGCAATAGTTCTTGTCATTAGCACAACTGCCTTCTCATTTTTGACACTTGCTTTGAGATTACGATCTAACTCAATCATGATAAGGGAGCTGCTATGATTAAACTCTTTAATCAAATCTATCTCTTTTTCTATCTTTGTAAGGAGATAGCGTTTATTATAAACACCAAACTTATTGTCAAAAATAGTCTCATTCTCAACATTTTTGACAATCTTTGCAGTATCATCATAGATACTCTTCATTTGAGAACTTTGTGTTTTTAAAATACTGTTGAGCTTGCTGACATCACCCTCAAGCGAGCCAAGCACACCAAGTGCCTCCTGAATTTCGGGATGCTCTTCGAGTTCACGCTTTCGCTTCTCTAAGATTTTTGTCATCAAAGACATATTTTTATATAGGTTTGCAGTAACATTTAAAATACTTTTAATAGAACCAAACCCCTGTTTTAGACTTTGCTCTAGTAAAATAGTATTTTCTGCATCATTACTCTCTTCAAGCTCCAACATGGAGTGAATCTGCTTTCTAAGTGTTTCACTCTTACCCTCTAAAAGTCTGTCAAAGTAAAGAGAGTAGTTGTTTGGAGTTGGGGGAAGATTATCTGCAACAATAGCATGGAGTACCTCTTTTGCATATATCTCTATATCGCCTGAGGAGTTATCAATACCGAGAGATTGAATGTCAGGTACACCCGAATGAACTTCTTCTACCGGTGCATCTGCATCTATATTTCTACGACTTCTGCTTCTTAATGAACCTGCCATACAACTCTCCTTTTACTTTTTCTCTACTCTTTATCGTTCTTTACAAGAACTTCATCAATCATGCCATACTTTTGTGCCTCTTGCGCACTCATAAAGTTATCACGATCTGTATCTTTTTCTATCTGTTTGATAGTTTGCCCTGTATTTTTTGCCAAAATAGCATTCAACTCTTTTTTCATACGAAGAATCTCTTCAGCCTGAATGGCGATATCTGTTGCCTGCCCTTGTGCGCCACCAAGTGGTTGGTGAATCATAATGCGTGCATGAGGAAGTGCATATCGCTTTCCTTTTTCACCCGATGAGAGTAAAAATGCTCCCATCGATGCCGCTTGTCCTATACAGATAGTAGCAACTGAGGGACGGATATAGTTCATAGTATCAAAAATAGCCATTCCAGCAGTTACGACACCACCCGGAGAGTTGATATAAAAGTAGATATCCTTCTCTGGATCCTCTGCTTCAAGAAAGAGAAACTGTGCAACAATGGTAGAAGCAACCTGATCGTTTACTTCACCACTGAGCATCACAATTCTATCTTTTAAAAGACGGGAGTAGATATCATAAGAGCGCTCACCACGCCCTGTCTTCTCTACAACATAAGGAATATAACTCATAGCTTATGCAATCTTTTCGTTAAGAAGACCTGATAAAACTCTATCTTCTACCATAGACATCTGAATTGCCGGAAGGTATCCTGCATCTTTATAGTGGTCATACGCTTTTTGTGGATCTTGACCCATCTGCATAGCTTCAAAGTAGATAGTCTGCATCACTTCTTGCTCTTGAATCTGTACACCCTTCTCTTGTGCTAACGCATCGATAATGAAAGTAGCTTTTACACTCTTTGCAGCATCATCACGGAATGTTTCGCGTAACTCTTTAAGTTTTTCTGCATCTTCACGAAGTTCTTTAATCTCATCTTCGCTCATCTCTGAAGCTTTTTTATTCAGAGCCATATCAATCTCCTGCTCTACTACAAACTCAGGAAGGTCAAATGTAAGAGTCTCTACCAATGTCTCAAGAAGTTTCGGTTTTAAATCTTCATTGTAAAGTTTTCCAAGTGCTTCATTCTCAAGTTGTGTTTTAACCTGTTTCTTCAACTCTTCTACAGTAGCATTCTCTTCACCCGGAAGCATTTTCTTTGCAAGTTCGTCATTGATTTCAACAGGCTCTTTTACTTGAATCTTGTTTACTTTTACTTTGAACTCTGCATCTTTACCTGCTAAGTCTCCATTGTAGTTTTCAGGGAAAGTAACTTTAATAGTCGCTTCTTCACCAGCCTTCATACCGATAAGCTGATCTTCAAAACCGGGGATAAACTGACCTGAACCAAGAGTAAGGGCATGACCCTCTGCTTTACCACCATCAAAAGGCTCTCCATCAATAAAACCTTCAAAGTCGATTACCGCAGTATCACCCTCTTGAAGCGCACGATCCTCTTCAAGATCCACTAGTGGCGCTTGTGCTTCTGCAAGTTGTTTGATTCTTGCATCAACATCTGCATCACTAATCTCAGGCTTTGAGAACTCCGGAACACTTGCATCTACAGATGAAAGATCAATTTCAGGACGCATAGCTACTTTCACCGCTACTTCTATTTTATCATCACTTTTGTCAAATTTAGAGATATTCGGCTCACCGATAAGAGACTCATTAGAGATATTTAACTCCTCTAACCCTTTTGCTAAAACCTCTCTGAGTGCTTCTGCTTCTGCATCTTCAACAAGCTTCTGTCCATACTGCTTTTTAATAATCGCTACTGGAACCTTTCCCTTACGAAAACCCTGTACATTTGCTGTTTTACTAAGTTGCTTTGCTATCTTCTCTACTTTTTTACTAATCTCTTCAGTAGGTATTGTAGCTGTTATTTCCGCATTTGCATTATCGATTTTGTTTGACTTGATTTCCATCAATTTCCTTTATATTTTTAGTTATTATAGTTACAGAACTATTCTTTTGGCAAATAATAGCAAAAATCTGCTTTTAATTAGCTTTTACATAATTTTGGCTTGTAATTTAGGATTAAAAGCCATACTACTGCTACATCTATCATCACATCTGCAAAGTTAAAAACAGCAAATCCAACTTCTCCAAATAGAGGGTAAGGCCAACCATGCCAATAGACCATATCAACGACACCCTCATGAATAAATCTATCATAGATGTTTGAGAAAGCACCTCCAAGCAAAATCCCTACAGGAAGTGCATAGCAGATTTTTTTCAGATAAAAAACATAAACCAATACTCCTATAACAAGCGTGAGTTGAATATATTTGAGATACTCTTGCAAAAAAGAGAACATAGAGAATGCTACACCTTTGTTATAGACAAGAATCAAATCTACCCACTCGCTATAGTATCGAAAACCCTCAACAAAAAGTTTTTTAATATTTTGGTCAATTATAAAGATACCTGCCAAGCTAAAAAAGAGTATGAGAGAGAAACGAACTGTTTTATTATCCATTGAGTGCTTTCTTAAAAAATGTCTCAAGAGCATCCATCTCTTGATGCATTACTTTATTATCTTTAGCCTCTAAAAGCACACGCAGTTTATTCTCTGTGCCAGAGTATCGGATAAGATGTCGAATATGCAACGCTTCTAAACTGCTAAGTTTCTCCTCTAGCCCCTCTATCTCATTAAGTGGCTTTTTAACTTTTACATGGATATTTACTAGTTTTTGTGGGTAGAGTGCAAAAGGGCGCAATGCTTCAGAAGCTTTTTGACCTTTATGTATAAGAAGAGCAAGTACCTGCAAGGCACTTACCAATCCATCTCCGGTTTTAGCAAAATCATTTAAGATGATATGCCCACTCTGCTCACCTCCAAAGTTGATGCCCTCTTTTTTCATGATAGAGAGGACATTCTTATCACCAACATCGGAACGCCATAGTGCTAAAGAGTTCTCGTTGAGATAATCCTCAAGCCCCTGATTACTCATAACCGTAGCAACCATACCACCACCTCTGAGTAAACTCTGCTCACTCAAATGCACCGCTAAAGAGCCAAGAAGATGATCACCATCAACAACTTCACCCTTCTCATCAATCACAACAAGTCGATCTGCATCACCATCAAGCGCTATTCCCAAATCTGCTCTATATTTTATTACTGCCTCACTCACATCTTTTGGATACAATGCACCACACCCTTCATTTATATTAAATCCATCAGGCTTATGATGCAGCACAATAACTTCAGCACCAAGCTCCTCTAGAACAGTCGGACCAACCTTATAGGCTGCACCATTTGCAGTATCTAAGACTATGCGTAGTCCCTGAAGTGTCATATGTAGAGGAAACGAATTTTTCAACTGAACTATATAGCGCCCAATGACATCATCGATACGTTTTGCTTTTCCTATTGCCTTACCTGTAACCTGTGCTTCGTGTAATTTGTCTGCGTTAAAGTAGATATCTTCTATCTCCTCCTCCACAGCGGTTGGAAACTTGTCACCCTTACCATCAAAGAGTTTGATACCATTATCTTCAAAAGAGTTATGTGATGCACTTATCATAATACCCGCATCACAGCGCATATTTTCCGTAATAAACGCGATAGCCGGTGTGGGCATAGGTCCAACTTCTATAACATCATACCCAACAGCAGTAAGTCCACACACTATGGCATTCTCTATCATATACCCACTTCGACGTGTATCTTTTCCTACTAAGATTCTGTTTGTAACTGCTCGTGATTTAAGGTAAATTCCCGCTGCCATAGCCACCTTCATAGCCACTTCCGCACTTAAAAAGCTTCCCGCTTCCCCTCGTACTCCATCTGTTCCAAATAGTTTCATACTCTCATTCCCTTTTTTCACAAAAATTACCAAACTTTTCTAAATGTATCATAAAGAGACTCAGAGCGAAGCGAGGATTTGCTCTCTTTATGGTGCATTTAGAAAAGTTCTCAGGCAATTTTACCACCACTTAACTTAATTTTAATTATCTTTAAGCTATTATTGCGCACTTAAAATTCCAAAAAGGACAAATAAATGGCAAATCACAAGTCATCAATTAAGAGAATTCGTCAGACTATCGTTCGTACAG
>JALWSY010000094.1 GCA_027083035.1 Sulfurimonas sp.
CATGAGAAAGTACACTCCCCTCAGCAAAGTGTACCCGCTCATACGCCTTTGCAAACTGCTCTCTGAGCTTTGCATCACGGATAGCTACACTACTTATGGCAAACCCTGCCATATTAAAAGTTTTGCCTACGCCAATAGCTGTGAGTGTTATCTTTGATGCTTCCTCGCTCAAAGCGGCAAAAGGAGTATGCTTATGTGGTGCATAGACCAAGTCAGAGTGTATCTCATCGGCAAAAACAATGATATTGTGATGCAGACACACCTCCAAAATAGCGCGTAACTCCTCCTCTCTCCAGACTCTTCCTACAGGATTATGCGGGGAACAAAGAAGAAGTAGTTTTGTATCCTCTGTTATGCTTCTCTCTAAAGCCTCTATATCAAAACTATATCTTCCATCATCACTCAAATGCAGCGGATTTTTCACAACCTTTCTTCCAAGTTTTACAACTGAGTGAAAAAAGGGGGAATAAACAGGCGTCTGCACTATAACTCCATCACCCACCTCACTAAAAGCCTCTATCGCTACACACATCGAAGCAACAACAGAGTGGGAGTAGAAAAAATCCTCCCGCTTATAAGTAATGCCATGGTGCTTTTGCATCCAAACACTCTGCGCCTCAAAAGCGGAGTCAGGCATCTCCTCATAACCTACTATGGGGTGTTTGAGTCGCTCACTTACCGCATCAAGTACACATTGTGGAGTGTTTATATCCATATCTGCCACCCAGACAGGTACTACATCCTCTGTGCCAAAGAGCTTCTCCCTAAGTCTGTACTTCTCGGCATTTGTCTCCTCTCTTGGCGCGCTTGTTGTAAAGTCATAACTCATTTTTTTCTCCACACGCTAAGCTCTGAGAGGGTATGTTGAAACTTTCTTGCACTCTCTTTTATGACAAAAGGGACATCCTCTCTATGAATAAGTGTAAACTCTGCAGATAAAATCTTCTCTAGTGTATCTATCGTTCTTACTTCATTCCCCTCTGCATCGTAGTAACCGCCTAGCCAAAACTCTTTTTTCGTAGAACTCTCCTGCCAAGTATAAGGAGAGGTAAGCACTAAGAGACCTGCATCATTGAGACGACTTGCAACATCTTCTAAAAAAAGTTTGGGATTATAGAGTCTGTCTATAAGGTTGGTTGCCATAATGAGATCATAGCCTTTAAAGTTTGGCTTGAGGTTGCAAGCATCCCCTTGCCAAAATGAGACTCTCTTTGCAAGCTCTTTGTAGCCCAAATCATCTATGCTGACTCTCTTATGACTTACTATCTCCCCCTCTTCAACGGATGTGTAGGCAATATACCCCACATCCTTTAACTTCGAGCCAACCTGAATAAAGCGCACAGAGAAGTCAACCCCCTCGACTGCATCAAAGTGCTTTGCCAACTCAAAACTCGCACGCCCCGTAGCACACCCCAAATCTAAAGCTTTTCTCTTCTGCTTTGCATACTGTGTGGCTATTTTGGCAGTTGATACTGCAAAGTTCTCTACACCAAAATAGGATGTGCCATACTGAAACTCACAATACTGCGACACTAAAGCATCACTCTCATATATATCCATCTTTTTACTCTCTTTCATACTACTCTCTACATATCGAAATCCCGCATTTTGATAGAAGTGCTTTCTAAATGCGTATCTTGAGTTTTTTGTTATTAAATTACCGCTGCTCGCCCATGATGCACCCAAGATAAGCGTATGTTTTGCATCAAATGTCGGCACAGAAAAATCATCATACGCCTCATGCACTTCAAAGCCCTCAAATGGGTATATCGGTGTGCGACTCCACTGCCATACATTGCCTGTAATATCATAGATACCATTAAAGGCAAAACTATCTACGGGCATAGATGATGCATAGTGCGCAAAGTTACAGTTTGCTTTTGTATCATCAAAGTTTGGAATATCCTCTAAATCTGCATACTCATAAAGCACTCTATACTCACTCTCACTTGGAAGCTGATAAGTAACAGACTCCTTTTCACTTTTGTAGCGACAAAATGCCTCAGCCTCCAGAGCATTCACATCTACCGGCCAATCCATCGGCATATCTATCTCTTCACCGAGGGCTCTATACCGAAAGCCTCCCTCAACTGCAACCCAAAAAGGAGGATGCAATGCACCACTTCGTTTTAAAAATGCCAATCCCTCTGCATCCCAGTACTTCTTGGTTGTGTAGCCGCCATTGAGAACAAACTCCATAAACTCACCGTTACTCACAAGGTATTTGGAGCATTTAAAACCGGGTACATGCTCCTCATAAATACCATACTCATTATCCCAGCCATAAAGATGGTGCTTCTCTTTATCAACACCGAGTCGCACATCTTTTGCAGCTATGCGCATCATCTCATTTTTAGGATACTTAGAAGAGCTTTTTTGACATAATGGAAAGTGGGGCGAACTCTGTACAAAATCGAGTGGCATCTGCCGATGCAGTACCAAAGAGGTCTCAATATGAATACGCTCATGCTCTATGCCCATCAAGATAATCCACATAGCACTTGTATCATCTATGGGCAAGGAGAGTGGCATCTCCATGATTAACTCCTGCACTATCTTCTTTACCTTTGCTCTGTACTCTCTCACCTCATGCACACTTGGCCAAGCATACTTTGCACTATCCACCTCATCCCATGCCATCTCATCGACGCCAACCGCAAAGATGGATTCAAACTCGGGATTTACTCGCTGCTCAAGTATCTTCATATTGATGAGTTTGTTGATGAAAAAAGTGGCCGTATGCCCAAAGTAAAAAATCATCGGATGCCGCGTAGGCTCTGACTTTTTATAAAAGACACTCTCATCTTTTAGAAGTTCAAAAACCCTCTCAAAGAGTTCATAAGTGTCATTAAAGTATGCTAAAATCTCTTGACGCTTTGCCGCTACACTCCTGCCATGAAGAGTTACTGAATATAAACTGCCTCTACTCACACATTACCCTTTTTTAGAGTCATTGTATCACACTAAAGTTTAAAATTTTGGATAAAATAACAAAATGAAAACTCCTTTTAAAATAGAGTGCTACTTTACAGATAGAGATGCTAAAAACCTTGCTTTTCATGTTGGAGAAAATAAAGAGCAGGTCTTAAAAAACCACTCTGCACTTGCCAAAAAGCTTGGCTACAAAAGAGAAAAACTCATCCATATGCAGCAAGTCCACTCTGATAACATCGTAATAGTTACCAACAGAGAAGATTTTGAACATCCACCTACCTGTGATGCAGTTATAACAGACAAAGTAAACACACCCCTTATGGTGATGGTTGCAGACTGCTCCCCTATCCTTCTGTATGATAAAAACAAGGGAGTTATAGCCGCCATCCATGCAGGAAGAGCCGGTGCCTTTTCCAACATCCTCACCAAAGTAATAGATATATTTCTCAGTAAGTATCACTCAAAAAGAGAGGATATCTTTGTAAAGATAGGAGCAAGTATTAAAAAGTGCTGTTATGAAGTATCTAGCGAGATAGAAGAGGAGGCTAAAGCATTAGAGTTAGGCTATGCCATAGAGAGAAGAGAGGGAAAAATATATCTTGATATCAGCACTATTTTACTCCGACAACTTAAAGATGCCTCAATAGATTCTAAAAACATTGAAATCTCTCCACTCTGCACAGCCTGTCAGACGCAAAGATACTTCTCCTATAGAAAAGAGGGGAAAACGGGAAGGTTTGCAGGGGTTATTAAGCTATCAAGTAGCTAAATCTCATAAAAATAGGTCTGGTAAGCTGCATCAAGTTCTGAGAGTTTCATAGAAAAAGTCTTGCGTATGCGCTCTTGAATATCTTGCCAAAAAGAGTCAAGCACAACACTTGCACCAAGATGCTCAGGAGGTACAAAAAACTTCCCCTCTACAGCCTCTAAAATCTCCAACACTTCAATTTCAGAAGCATCTTTAGAGAGTTTATATCCACCATTTGCTCCACGAATACTCACAACCAAATCACTCTTTTTCAGAGTTGCCAAAATCTGCTCTAAGTATCCATGCGATATCTGTGTCATCGCAGCTATCTCTTTAATCTGCATCAGCTTTGCATTTGGTGAGTTGGCGAGTCTGTACATCGCTGCAAGCGCATAGACACCTTTTGTGGAGATACCTACCATTTAAGTGTCAGTTTTTTATAGAGGTGATAGATTTCACACCCTAGACAGTAGGAGAAAAGCACTTCTAAAACGACACATCCAAGTAAGACACCACTTAAAAGATAGACGAAAACCGGAAGTGAGAAAAGAGATACAGCACTTATTGCAACACTAAAAGCCAAACCAAAAAACATAGCCAAGCGCTTTGGTGCTGCATCAATCATCATCGTCTCAAGATGCAGAACTTTTTTTGTAAAAGAAGCAAGGTGATAAATCAGACTCCACTCCTTTTGCAAAAAAATCCGTGTAGCAAAATCAAAAGTTAAAAAGTAGATAAAAAATGAGTTGTGTGTAAAAAGAAAGAGCAATAAAAAAAGCGCTACATAAAAAGCACCTACGCGTGCGATATTTGCATCAACTCTAAAGAGGGAGATTGGACAGGATTTACTTTGCATAACATAAGCCTTTATTATTTTTTGTAATAATAAAGGCTTTTCTCTTCAAAGTCAAGTAAACTTAGTAGTTTACTAAGGTATAACTCTTTTTGCAAGTTGTTCAGGTAGGATGCCTAAAGACTCCTCTACGAGTTTTGTATTTCCATGCGTTATAAAAGAATCCTCATACTCAAAAGTTGTAAGTGCCACATCCCCTATCTTCTCTTGCGCTAAAAACTCTAAAATAGCTGAACCGACACCGCCACTCTTGGCACTATCTGAAAAGACGAACCATCGTTTATGCTCTTTGCTGAGTTGTTTTAACATCTCTGTGTCTAATGGCTTTACAAAACGCAAATCTAAAATAGAGACATTTGTCTCTAAAAGTTTCGCTGTCTCATAAGCGCGTCCCACACCATTACCATACCCGATAAAAAGAGTTTCCCCCTTATGCGACTCTAAGAGTTGTGACTTTCCAAGTTCAAAATGGCGTGACTCTGGTAGTTCTGTCGGAATAAAGGCACCTCTAGGATAACGCAGTGAGCAGGGGTGTTTATACTCAGCTGCAAAAGCCATAGCCTGATGAAAACTCTTCTCATCTCGCGGTGCAAAGAGTGTCATGTTTGGGATAGCACGCAGGAAGCTGATATCAAAAGCTCCCTGATGGGTCTCTCCATCTTCCCCTACTA
>JALWSY010000095.1 GCA_027083035.1 Sulfurimonas sp.
ACTATTAGTACCTTTAGCAGTTGATACCAATGCCAAATGGATGGATAGAAAGTATGTTTCGTGGGAAGATTTGGAACACGATTGTAAAGTTAATGAGGAATTTACAGAAAATTTTTGACGCTATCATTTTCCGTTCTATCAAGCAGAAGAAAATACTCCTCATTTATCCATATTGGATGCCCTGTTGCCCCTTTACCACCAAATGAAGTTGGCTCTTTATAAGTAGAATCACTATAGACTTTTGTATCACTCAAGATTTTCATAGCAGGTTCAGAGGAGCTACACATTAGAATGGTTTTTTTCTCACTATTTAAAGAGATAGACCTTGGTTTAAATTCTAAATTATAGACTTTCTCTATTGCATCATTCTCAATCACTCCAATATTTGTATCCCCACGATTAAGCACTAATAAGCGATTATCAAAACCATTTGCTACCTCATAAGGATATATTCCACTACTTGGAATCACTTTTTCAAGTTTCATTGTTTTATAGTTTATCTTTAGAACCTCATTATTTTCCTTATCTCCATAGTAAAAATAATTGCTCTCGCCACTAGTACTCTCACTACTGCCTACGCTAGAGTGTGTACTATCTGTACTACAAGCAGTAAATACTACAAGTAAAAAGAGAGTAGAGAAGATTTTTTGCATTATTATTTCCTTTATTTATAATAATTTATTATACTCAAAAGCTTTTGAGAGATTCTTTAATAGTTTTTAAAAATATCACTTTTAGAAACACTACAAAAGAATGACTATTTTTTAATCAAGATTAAAGCTATAGTTATCATTTATTGAGCTATACTACATCCAGATTAAAATTCAGGAGAAAATTTAATGGGTAAATTTGTAAATAATATAGAAGAGTTTTTCACTTTTTGTGAAGAGAATGATGTTCAATTTGTGGACTTAAGATTCACAGACATCAAGGGTGCATGGCATCACCTTACATACAGAATGAGTGCTGTTAACGCTGAAAACCTTGAAAATGGTTTCCCATTTGATGGTTCTTCAATCGAAGCATGGCAACCAATTAACAAATCAGATATGATTTTAAAGCCAGATGTTCCAACAGCATTTTTAGATCCATTTACTGCTGATCCTACCGTAATCCTTATCTGTGATATCTATGATATCTATCAAGGTGAGCTATATGAGAAGTGTCCTCGTTCAATCGCTAAAAAAGCACTCAAACACGCAGAAGAGATTGGAATCGCTGATGCCGCATACTTTGGACCAGAAAATGAATTCTTTATCTTTGATGATGTGAAGTTTGTTGATGGTATCAATGAAGCTGGTTACAAAGTAGATACTGAAGAGGGTGAGTGGAACTCAAATACTGACTATGAAGATATGTACAATACTGCACACCGTCCGGGAACAAAAGGTGGTTACTTTCCAGTAGCACCAACTGACTCTATGGTTGATCTTCGTGCAGAGATGATGCAAGTTTTAGAGCAAGTTGGTCTTGAAGTTGTTCTTGGTCACCACGAAGTTGCTCAAGGTCAAGGTGAAATCGGTATCGTTTTTAGCGACATCATCGGTGCATCTGACAATGTTCAAAAGTACAAGTATGTTGTTAAGATGATAGCTCACCTTAATGGTAAAACTGCTACATTTATGCCAAAGCCACTCTATGGTGACAACGGTAATGGTATGCATACACACCAGTCTCTTTGGAAAAATGGTAAAAACCTTTTCTATGAAGAAGGAAACTACGGTAACCTTTCTGAGATGGCACTTCACTATGCGGGTGGTATCTTTAAGCACGCTAAAGCTGTTGCAGCATTTACAAATGCTTCTACAAACTCATACAAGCGTCTTATCCCGGGATTTGAAGCACCGAGTATCCTTACTTACTCTTCTCAAAACCGTTCAGCTGCTTGCCGTATTCCATATGGTGCTGGAGAAAAAGCAACTCGTATTGAGATGAGATTCCCAGACTCTACAGCTTGTCCTTACTTAGCATTTGCTGTTATGATGTTAGCTGGTATTGATGGTATCAACAACAAAACTACACCAGTAGGTCCAATGGATGAAGATCTTTTTGAATTAACTCTTGATGAGATTCGTGAGAGAGGTATCCCTCAAATGCCACACACACTTCGTGAAGCATTAGAAGGTCTCATTGCTGATAATGATTTCTTGAAACCAGTATTTACTGATGAGATGATAAACACTTATCAAGCATACAAATTTGAGCGTGAAGTATTCCCTGATGAGGGTCGTCCAACTGCTTACGAGTTTAAAACTACTTACCAGTGCTAGGCTTTATGGCCTAACACTCTTAAAAACTCTTATAAAAATTTATAAGAGTTTTCTTCTTACAACACTTTACTGTATCATCTTTTCTAATCTAAAAAAAAGTTACATTAAAGTATAATATCACCTGACAATTAACTTTTTAGGTTTCAATATGCCACATAGAGACAGTATCAAACTTTTAGTGCGGGAGTTAATTGATGAGATTAATTTGCGCGATCAAAAAGATTGCGTTTTAAAAAAATTTACTTCACAACCTGAAATTTTAGCACTCTTTGAAGCTTCTGTTTATATGGAGCCGGATGAGATATTTCAAAAATACCAAAACTTAGCTATACAACAGTATCAAGAAGCTATCACCTATAGTAATTATACCGATTTTATTCAACTCTTTACTACAGAACTTATTAACAAAGCAGCCGTTATTATCGATGATACTGCGCTTATAAAACAGATAAACCATCCCTCAAGCATAGTTGTCAATGCAACAGCAAAAGGATATTTACTCGAACTTATCAATGGAGATATACCTGCGATAAATGCACAACTTGAAGAGTATGTAGCCATACAACATATCAATGCACATTTACATTGGATGAAGCGAATTATATATGATATTGAAGCTGATGCGCAAATAGCTTCAGTAGAACTCAATCCTAAAAAATGCCAATTTGGACTATGGGTTGCAACCCATGAACTTGCTAATTTCTTTTCACCACAAGAGTTGCATAACCTTAATTATATGCATCATGCTGTACATAATAGTGGCAAAAGTATCTACTATCATTTAAAGCTTAAAAAGTACCATCAAGTTCTCCTTGATTATCTTTTCCTTTCAAGAATGTCTTTTAATTTAGTTAGTAAATTAAACATTAAAATAACACGCAAATTACTACTGCAACAGATTGAGACAGACTCTCTTACACAACTTCGTAATCGTCACTCTTTAAATCGAGTACTTAAAGAGACTATCTCTCTTTATAATGAAGACAAGGAAACATTCTCCTTAGCAATGCTAGATATTGACTACTTTAAAAAGATAAACGACACATACGGTCACCAAGTGGGAGATATGGTTTTACAAGAAATTGCACGATTACTTAACGAGAATATTCGCCAATCTGATATGTTGTTTCGTTATGGAGGAGAAGAGTTCTTACTTCTTTTAGCACAATGCGATAGAAAATCTGCACAAATTGTATGTGAAAAATTACGTGCTGTTGTGGAAAATCATACATTTGGAGACCCACTTCAAGATTATAAAGTGACACTCAGTATCGGTATAAGCACCGCAAAAAAAGTCCCCTTAACTGCTCAGGAAATAATAGAAGAAGCTGATAACAACCTTTATCTTGCAAAAGAAAGAGGAAGAAACCAAGTAATTTCATCATAATCTGCTATAATTCGCAGATTATTAGTAAGCGTAAGAGTGTACTAATAAAATTTTCAAGTTTTAAAGGATTCATAATGAATCACATTCAAGCAGGTAAATACAAACCTTACCCTAAAATAGAGATGCCAAATAGAAAATGGCCAGACAATACAATTACTCATGCTCCTAAGTGGTGTAGTGTAGATTTACGCGATGGAAATCAAGCACTTATCAACCCTATGAGTATGGAGAAAAAACTTGAACTTTTTACACTCTTACTCAAAATCGGATTTAAAGAAATAGAAGTAGGCTTTCCATCCGCTTCTAAAGTAGAGTTTGATTTTCTACGCCATTTAGTAGATAATAACCTTATCCCAGATGATGTAACTATTCAGGTCTTGGTTCAAGCAAGAGAACACTTGATAGCCAAAACTTTTGAGTCTCTCAAAGGGGTAAAAAAAGCAACTGTACACCTTTACAACTCAACATCTATAGCACAGAGAAAGATAGTCTTTAAGAAGTCTAAAGAGGAGATTGTTGCTCTTGCACTTGAGGGTATAGAGCTTGTCAAACAGTATGAAAAAAAGCATGATGGTGAAATATTTTTGGAGTATTCCCCTGAGAGTTTTACAGGTACTGAGCTAGAATTTGCTGCACAAATTAGTAATGCTGTTACAAAAGCGTGGGGTATAAGTCCTAATCGTAAAGTGATTATAAATCTTCCTGCGACTGTGGAGATGGCTACACCAAATATTTATGCTGACCAAATAGAGTGGATGTCTGAACACTTGGATAACAGAGAAAATATCATTATCTCAACACATACGCACAATGACAGAGGCACATCTATTGCCGCTACCGAGTTAGCGCTTCTTGCAGGAGCAGATAGAGTTGAGGGGACACTTTTAAGTAACGGAGAGCGTACGGGAAATGTAGATATCATTACTCTTGCACTAAACCTTACGACGCAGGGAATTGAGTCGAACCTAGATTTTAGCAATGTAGATGAAGTCTTAGATGTTGTTGAACGCTGTACAGAGATAGAGACCCATGTAAGGCACCCTTATGTGGGAGAGCTTGTCTATACTGCATTTAGCGGTTCACATCAAGATGCTATCAACAAAGGTTTAGCATATCAAAAGAGTAAAGAAGACCCTTTTTGGGAGGTACCTTATCTGCCTATTGACCCTGCTGATGTCGGACGCACTTATGAGTCTGTTATTCGTATCAACTCCCAATCTGGAAAAGGTGGAGTAGCATATATCTTAGAAAAAGAGGCTGGATATCAGTTGCCAAAAGCTATGCATCCTGAGATTGGTAAAATAGTGCAGGCTGTTACTGATGCAGAGGGAAGAGTGCTAAGTGGTGAGGAGATTGTAGCAATCTTTGAAAAAACCTACTTTGATATTGCAGAGCATATCTCATTAGTAGATTTTGTGCTATCATCTGACAATAAAGTTTCTAAATGTAGGTTAACATACAAGCATAATGGAAAAGAAATTACTGCAGATGGTGAGGGTAATGGTCCTATTGATGCTTGCAAAAATGCACTTATGAAAGAGTATGAAAACGAATTTAGTATCAGCTCATACTCTGAACACTCCTGTGGAGAGAAAAGTAGTGCTACTGCTGTTGCATATATTGAGATTCAGACACCACAAACACTCTCATGTTTTGGTGTTGGAAAGGATAGTGATATTGCAACTGCTTCTATAAAGGCAATGTTTTGTGCTATAAATAGGGCTTTTTCGGATTAGGAGAACTATATCATGGACACAATAGATACTATTTTTGAGAACAATAAAGCATGGGCAAAAGAGGTTACACGAGAGAATCCAGACTTCTTTACAAGCCTTTTAAACCAGCAATCTCCAAAGATTTTGTGGATAGGATGTTCTGATAGCAGAGTACCGGCAAATCAGATTATGAATCTTCCTGCCGGTGATGTCTTTGTTCACAGAAATATTGCCAATGTCGTAGTCCATACCGACCTTAATCTCCTCTCTGTTTTGCAGTATGCGGTAGATGTTCTTAAAGTAGAGCATATCATCGTCTGTGGACACTATGGGTGTGGTGGTGTGAAAGCATCTATGAGTGATGTGCAGCATGGGCTTATAGATAACTGGCTACGCCATATCAAAGATGTACAGAGATTTCACGCGCAAGAACTCTCAAATATTCACAATACACAAGAGCGTTTTGATACACTCTGTGAACTCAATGTAGTCGAACAAGTTCGCAATGTTTTAAACACGACTATCGTCACAAATGCACTTATTAACGGACAAAAATTAGATGTGCATGGATTCATTTACAACATCAAAGATGGACTCTTAAAAGATTTAAAGCTTAATTAAACCTTTTTACCAGAGTAACTCATCTTGTGCATCTAGAGCATGATTCACTCTTGGAGGCTTTGAAATATCACTAAAATACTCTTTTTTTCCGTCTATATTTACTTCAATAATCCCCTCTGGTACATCAAACTTTCTCTTTATTTGAGGATATAAATTTAATACATTGCGGTAATACGCCCCAAATGCAGGACCAGAAACTCGTCCACCGGTTTCATGCTTATACATTGGAGTATTATCATCATTACCAAACCAAACTACTGTAGTAATAGTTGGTGAGTAACCAGCAAGCCAAGCATCAATGTTTTTATTTGTTGTTCCTGTTTTTGCAGCTAACTCTATCCCTTTAACGCGCGCTCTTCGTGCTGTACCTCTCTGCACAACATCACGCAAAATCGTTGTCATGATAAAAGATTGAGTAGGAAGTGATGTACGATGCGAAAAAGTTGATTTTTCAAATACAGTTTTGCTTCCCTGCTCTATACGCTCGATAAGATTTGGCTCAACCTGTAGTCCCTCGTTGGAGAATGAAGTGTAGTATTTCGCAAGTTCAAGTGGCGACATTGACATAGTTCCAAGAGAGATAGAGAGGTCGTTTGGAAGATTTTTTATATGAAACTTTTTTAACTCTTTGAGCAGATTATTCAGACCTATGTCATTTACTAAATTAATCGTAGCAAGGTTTCTTGAGTGAATAAGTGCTTCTCGAAGTGTGATTAACCCTTCGTAGTTCTTCTCGTAGTTCTTTGGTCGCCACTTTTTCTCCTCACCATCTTTTTCATACTCATATGTTTTGGCAATATCAACAAGTTCAGTTGCCCCCGAATAGCCTAAATCTATTGCTACTTGATAGATAAAAGGCTTAAATGCCGATCCCGGTTGACGCTTCCCTTGTGTAGCACGATTATATGAACTTTTTTTATAATCCACACTTCCAACAAGTGCTAAAATATCCCCTGTAGCAGAGTCCAGAGAGACAAGCGCACCATTAAGTTGCGAGATATTAACATCTTGCATCTCAAACATCTGATCCTCTGTAGGATTTTGTATCTTTTGAAATTTCTCTAACTTTTTGAGATCATTTGCCTTATACTTCTCGATGCGTTTTTGTGCCTCCCCATACCCATAAGAGAGTGCCTCTCTTCCTGCTTCTTGGAGTCTTAAGTCTATAGTCGTATAGACCTCATAACCTCCTGTTTTAAAGTCCTCTATCCCTATCTCTTTAAATCTTCGTATCACTTCATCAACAATAAAGGGCGCTCTATTTTGTGTAAGCGTATCATCAAAGACTTCAGGTCTCTCTAAGAGTGCCTCCTCATAAGTTGCATCATCTATCCATCCAAGAACATGCATTCTCTTAATAACACGATTTGCTCTTCCCATAGAGATATCATAATTTTTTGTAGGTGCGTAGGTGCTTGGAGCTTTTGGTAAGCCTACTAAAATAGCCATCTCTTTGAGTGTTAAATCCTCTAAGCGCTTGTGAAAATAGCCATCTGCTGCCGTTTTAATCCCATAATATCCATGTCCATAGTAAATCTCATTTAAATAACGCTCTAGAATTTGCTCTTTACTCAAAGCGTGTTCTAATTTTATCGCATAGATTGCCTCTTTTATCTTTCTTGAGAGCTTCTTCTCACGAGTAAGCAAAACATTTTTTACCAACTGTTGCGTAATTGTACTTGCACCCTCAACTGCTTTTCCTGCTTTAAGTACCTTAATAGCAGCACGAAAAATTGCATCAATATTAATACCGGGATGCTCAAAAAATGTCGTATCCTCTATAGCAACAAGTGCTTCGATGATGCGGGGTGGTATCTCATTAAATGAGGCGTAGTATCTATGTTTTTTATTAAAAACATTTGCTATTTTTTTACCATCTTTATCATAAATGCGACTCGTTACTTCAGGTTTATAATCTACTAGTTTTGAGATATCATAATTGTATGCAAAGAGATAGTACCCAACAAGAGCAAAAGGCGATAGTAAGCCTAAGATAAAGATGGTTATAAAGACTCTTTTGACTATTTTTTTCATTCTCTAAAGTTCCTATTTGCAAAATTTGCTTCTATTAATGTTTTGGTATAACTCTCTTGGGGTGCCTCTATTACACTCTGCATCATTCCAGACTCTACAACACGCCCCTCTTTTATAACACAAATATGCTCACACAGATTTTTTGCTGACGCAATATCGTGTGTTACAAAGAGCATTTTAAAACCCTCTCTTTGCTGTAGCTTTTTGAGTAACTCTATAATCATCACTCTCATCTCAGGGTCGAGTGCCGTTGTAGGTTCATCTAAGAGTAGCAACTTTGGCTTTGAACTTAGAGCAATAGCTATCACCACCCTCTGCAGTTGTCCTCCCGAGAGTTCGGGTGCATAACGCTCAAGGAGTGCCGTTTGCAGTCCCACCTCCTCAAAGAGAGCTTCCACCCTCTCCTTAGGAATAAAAAACTGTTTTTTTATCTTTGTAAGCGGAGAGAGTGCTGTAAAGGGATTTTGAGGGATTAATGCAACACTCTTTCCCGCTACCAACTCAAAATCACTTTGACTCTCCAACTCCAGATGCATATCGTGAGGGAGCATACCAAGGAGTGCTTTGAGCGTCAAACTCTTCCCACTTCCGCTCTGCCCAACAAGAGCTAATGAGTTTGGCACATCAAAAGATATATCTACTAGATGCTTCTCTTTGAGAGTAATTTTCAGTTTTTTAATTTTCATCATACTAATTCTATCTAAATTAACCCTATATCTCTATTCTGCAATAGATTTTTTTACATTGTGACATACTCTTCTTAAATCCTCTTTACTCTCGCCTACTCGTGCTATCAGTCGTATGATTGCTTTTGGAACTGTAGGTTGACGGATGCCTCCAACTGCATAACCTAAGTTTAAAAGTTTCTCTTTTATCTCTATCACTCTTTTATTATCACCTACCAAAATAGGCACTATAAGCCCATCTACTGTGATACCAAGCTCCTCTTGTACTATCTTTTGCCGTGCTGCTATCTCTGCTTTAAGGGAAGTTGCATTTTGGAGGATATACTCAAGTGATTTATGTGCGAGAAGTGTATCATACAAAGAGAGTGAAGTTGCGTAGATGATAGGTTTTGCACGATTAAGAAGATACTCTACAATATGCTCTGATGCAAGGATAAAAGCACCAAAACTCCCATACGCCTTCCCAAGCGTTCCCATCTTAATATGGTTTGCTTTTGGGGTAATGCCATAGAAATCAAAAACTCCCATCAGTTGCTCACCCACAACCCCGCTGCTATGTGCTTCATCTACTATCAATAACGCTTCGTGTGCATCAGCTATTGTAAAGACCTCTTGAGGGCATAAATCACCATCCATGGAGTAGATACCCTCAACAGCAACTATCTTTCTTTTTGCTCTTGCATTTTGCAAAAGAGACTCCAACTCCTCCATATCATTATGTTTAAAAAAGCGTACATCTATACCATGAAACTTTGATGCAAGTACGCCTGAAGCGTGGTAGAGTTCGTCCATAAAGAGCATATCACCCTTGCGAACAAGGGACTCTATAAGGGCTATATTTGCATTAAACCCACTCCCCATTACAACACCCGCTGCAAAGCCGTTTGCCGCACAAAGGGCATCTTCAAAATCTTTATGTACTTGGTGGTAGCCATTAACAAGCATAGAGGCTTTTGAAGCGTGGATATCTAACTGCTCTAAAGCTCTGCAGCTCTCTTTATAGAGTTCTTTGTTGTGTGAGAGTCCAAGGTAGTCATTGGAGGCAAAATCTTTGAGTGAGCTATCTATTACCTCTCGTGTACGGTATCTCCCTGCTCTTTTGAGGGCTTGTAACTCCTTTTCATAAAACATTAAAGAAATCTCTTTAACACTTCCACACTTAAACCCATCGCAGTAGATTCAAATCCTCGTACCTCTTTAATGTAGGATTTACAAAAACCCTCCACCATACAAGCACCCGCTTTACCACGCCACTCGCCACTCTCTAAGTATCTATCTAAATCATCCATATCAAATGGCTTAAATATATAATCAGTTTGGGAAATATCTATCACTTTCTTCTCCACAGATTGATAAATAAAACAGGTAATTATACTTGTGATGCTTCCACTCTGCGTCATTAAAATATTGCGTGCATCATCAACACACTTCGCTTTTCTTAAAATCTGATTTTGACTTGTCACAACGGTATCGGCAACCAAAAGAGGATAATCCTTATACCCAAAAGCTTTGAGGTTTGCCTCATACTTCCCAACCGTCGCCTGATAGACAAAGTTTTTTGGAGAGCTTGCGATAATTTGCTCTTCGTCAAAATCAACACTCTCCTGTTTAAATGCAATATCAGCATTTTTTAAAAGGAGTGCGCGAGTCTCTGAAGATGATGCAAGTCGTAACATAACTTTAGTACGCGTTTCTTAAAGTAACACCCAGATAGATAGCGACAATACCTAGGACAATATTGAGAGGTACCATATACTTCCCAATGAGTCCAAGTTTTGACTTTGCACCTGTTGCATCACCCTTTATAAGCAGTTTCTCCGCTTTAGAGCGAAGATAGAACATAACTGAGAGGTTTGCAGCCATTATCATCCAGATAACCTCTTTGATATGCACAAGATTATAAATATGCATCGCATACTCATCTATTACATTGCCATCTGCATCAACTGCTGCAGCTCTAAAGCCTAGCCCAACTGCCATGATTACTGCTGTGATAATCAGAACAATCACAAAAGGAGTTACAATGTAAAAGAGTCGCTTCAATCCATGTGCAATACGCTCTAATCTGTG
This sequence comes from Sulfurimonas sp., assembly GCA_027083035.1. Taxonomy (GTDB): domain Bacteria; phylum Campylobacterota; class Campylobacteria; order Campylobacterales; family Sulfurimonadaceae; genus Sulfurimonas. The sequence continues at coordinate 10,784 of JALWSY010000095.1, forward strand.
CAAAGGAGACTCTATCTCCATAAAGGAGTTATGTGCGGCAAATCGCATAGCAACCATACCACCAACCCAGACAACAGCACTTATGATATGGAGAAAAACTATCTGCGTTCTAAAGTCCGCAAAAAGTTCAATCATAAACTCTTTCATTGCTCTAAAGCCTCTTTTACAAACGCTTCAGCTGCTACTTTTGCTTCTGGTAGTTTAGAAGCATCCTTGCCTCCTGCTTGCGCAAAATCAGGACGACCACCGCCGCCACCGCCTAAGATAGGAGCGATTTTTTTGATCCAATCTCCCGCTTTTACAGAAGCATTTTTCACACCTGCAGCGATTAAGACCTTATCCCCTTTGACTTGAAAGAGCATAGCGCAGAGTTTTTCATTCTCATTTTTAAGCGCATCAATCTTCTCTTTGATATCTCCCGCAGGATACTCAGCAACAACAACACTCACACCATTAATACTCTCTGTTTGAATCTCCACTTTTGCAGACTCTTGCGCATCTTTTAGCTCTGCTTTGAGTTCATTAATGTTTGTTTTGAGACGATTTATACCTGCTAAGAGATCAAGGTTTTTCACTTCCGCCTGTGCCGATTTGAGTAGCGTTCTTTGTTCTGTAAAGTATTTGTACGCAGCATTACCACAGACTGCTTCTATTCTTCTTACTCCCGCACTTACACCTGACTCTTTAGTGATGATAAATGAGCCGATATTTGCCGTATTGTCAACATGACAACCACCACAAAACTCAATACTTGCATCAGCAAAAGAGACGACACGCACCTCATCGCCATACTTCTCTCCAAACTGACTCTTTGCTCCCGACTTCTTTGCCTCTTCTATACCTAAAACCTCTGTTTTTGCTGGGATAGCACGAGCGATTTCGTTGTTTACAAGATTCTCTATCTCTTCAAGCTCTGCATCGGTGAGTGCTTTTGGATGTGAGAAGTCAAAACGGAGTCGCGATGCTTCATTGAGAGAACCTGCCTGAGAGATATGATCGCCAAGAACATCTGTGAGAACAGCATGAAGCAGGTGAGTTGCCGAGTGATGTTTTATAATCTCATTGCGCGCACAACTTACTTGCGCTTTGACTTTTTCTCCTGCACGAAGCTCTTTACTGACTGCAACCTCTACTAAAGAGAGTCCAAAGAACTTCTTCGTATCAAGCACCTTAGCAAAGCCCTCTAACTCTCCCTCATCTCCTGTTTGACCACCACTCTCAGCATAAAAAGGCGTTGTATCAAGTAAAGCCCAGCCCTTCTCGCCCGCTTGAAGTGCATCGACTCTCTTAAAGTTTGCATCTAAAAGTGCCTGAACTGTAGCTTTCTGCTCAAGATACTCATAACCGACAAATTTGTTCTCACCAAACTCCTCTAAAAGCTCTTTAAAGTCTCCTTGGTTCTGCTCATCGCCACTCCCTTTCCAAGCAGCTTTTGCACGCGTTCTCTGCTCTAGCATCAACTCCTCAAACTTTGCACTATCTAGCCCTAAGTTTTTCTCTTTGAGCATATCTGCTGTCAAGTCAAGTGGGAAACCAAAGGTATCATAGAGTTTAAAAGCAACCTCGCCGCTAAAGATATCTTTTGTATTTTTAAGCTCCTCATTAAAGAGTGTTATACCCGCCTCAATAGTCTTAAAAAAGCGCGCCTCTTCAAGCTCTATCTGCTCTTTGACAACTGCACTCTTCTCTTTAAGGTAACCATACTCGCCACCCATAATCTCCACAAGAGTATCTACAAGTTTATGCATAAAGGGTTGGCGAAAACCTAAGAGATAGCCATGTCTTACGGCACGACGAAGGATACGACGCAGTACATACCCACGCCCCTCATTGGAGAAGTTTGTCCCTTGAGAGAGTAAGAAAACAGCAGTTCTAATATGATCTGCGATAACTCTATATGATGCACCTGTAGCGTAGATATACTCTGTACCTAACATCTCCTCAACTTTGCGTATAAGTGGCATAAAGAGTGAAGAGCCATAATTAGAGGTTGCTCCCTCTTTGATGGCAACCACACGCTCTAGTCCCATACCTGTATCGATGGAAGGTTTTGCAAGTGGAATACGCTCACCACCCTTCTCTTTAACCTCATACTGCATAAAAACAAGGTTCCAAATCTCTAAAAATCTGTCACCCTCACCACCCATATAATCTTCAGGACCACTAAATTCTTCAGCTCCCTGATCATAAAAGATCTCTGAACATGGACCACAAGGACCGGTATCTCCCATTGACCAGAAGTTATCTGCATCGCCCAAACGCATAATGCGCTCTTTTGAGATATGCTGCATCCAGATAGCCTCTGCCTCATCATCACTCTCATGTACTGTTACCCAGAGTTTATCTACCGGCAACTTTATAACCTCAGTTATAAACTCCCAAGCATAGGCTATCGCTTCCTCTTTGAAGTAGTCTCCAAAAGAGAAGTTTCCAAGCATCTCAAAAAAGGTATGGTGACGCGCCGTATGCCCTACATTTTCTAAGTCATTATGCTTGCCACCCGCACGGATACAGGTCTGACATGAGGTTGCACGAGGATTGGAGGGAGTCGGTACTTCTCCTGTAAAGATTGACTTAAAGGGAACCATTCCCGCATTGTTAAACAGTAGTGTTGCATCATCAGGAACCAAAGGTGCCGAAGCAACGCGTCTGTGTCCTTTTGACTCAAAATATTTTAGGTACTCTTCTCTGATATCCATAGTTTACATCTCTTTTATAAAATTGCGCGATTATATCTAAAATGTGCTAAAAAAAGGTAGTCTCATCGACTATTTTTATCTCTCTGAACTGTTTTTGGAAGATTTTGGCTGCAATGCCGCTGCCATATCGGAGTATCTCTCTTTTTTCATTTAAAACCGGTGTTGTTTTATAACCACAGCTTGGACTCTTAGACTTTAAAACAATGGCATCAACCCCGCCACACTTTTGTAAAAAAGTCTCTATCTCACGCTGCAGCAACTCTGTAACATCCTTTTGTGTCACATCGGTTACTATCCGCTCTTCACCCCCAAGCTCTACCACACTAATGCGTTCACGAGGTGTTCCAAAGAGCGGTGCTTCAGGACAAAAAGGGACAATCTCATACTCTCTAAAGGCTTCTACTACACTCCCAACTCGTTTGGTTGCACCATCATAACGGCACAACTCTCCAAGCAGACAAGCGGAGATGATGACTCTCTTTTTACTCAAAAAAACTCTCTACTTCTACAGAACTCTCAAGGCACTCTAAAGGCATTGTATCCTCTTTTGCATAGCAGTTCTCATAGTGAAACTTACCATCTTTTAAAACAAACTTATCCACATAGTGATTCAAAGGGTCAACTACAAGATAGTTCTGTACACCAACACACTCGTAAAGCTCCTTTTTAACTGTTTTATCTTTATGAGCAGTTGAAGGGGAGAGAACTTCCACAACTAAACAGGGTAACTGCTCCTCTTCACAAAAGAGCATCACATCAGGCTGTACAACATTTGTTTGTGCATCGCAAGAGAGTTTTACATCAAACGGGGCTATAACAGTTTCACACCCCTTCTCTTTTTGAAGTGTTTTAAAAAGTAACGCAATACTTAAAACAACATCCTGATGCAGACGACTTGCCCCACTCATCATATAGATATGCCCAAAAATCAGCTCATAACGCTCACTCTCAGGAGTTGTTTTATCTATATCTAAATAATCCTCATAACTATAGTTGTCTAGCTCATACTCACCCATTCTCTCTCCTTAACAGATAACAACACTCTTTATCTCTGTCATCTCTTCAATAGCATACTTTGGACCCTCACGCCCGACACCACTGAGTTTCACACCACCATAGGGTTGAATATCAAAACGGAGTGTCGGCATATCATTTATGACTATGCCCCCTGCATCGAGTTCACTAATGGCTCTTTGTGTCAGTTTGAGATCATTTGTAAAAACTGAGAACTGCAGACCGTAGGGGGAGTTATTCATTCTTGGAAGTGCATCATCAAAATCATCTACTTTTACAAGTGAGACGATGGGTGCAAAGACCTCTTCACACACTATCGCCATATCATCTCTCACATTTGCCATTACACAAGGGTGAAACATTCTCCCCTCTCTGTGCGGTGGCAGCAGCGGCACGGCACCCTCCTCTATGGCAGACTCAATCCATCCCATCGCTCTACTTGCTGCATCATCATCAATAAGTGGTCCCATGAAGGTATCATCCTCATAAGGAGAACCAACTACAAGTTTTTTTGTCTCTTCTGCCATTTTTTGAGCAAACTCATCATAAATATCGGCATTGACATAGATACGCTGCAGAGAGATACAAACCTGTCCTGAGTTTACAAAAGCACCCAAAGCACATCTTTGTGCCGCTAACTCTAAATCTGCTGTTTTAGAGATATAGGTCGCTGCATTCCCGCCAAGCTCTAGGCTCACTTTTTTAATGCCCGCTGATTTTGTGATGATGTTGCCAACAGGAACAGAGCCTGTAAAGCTGATAACACGCGGAATATCTGAAGCAATCAATGCACTTCCAACCTCTGCATCACCATAGACTAAAGAGAGTGCATCTTTGATGGCATACTCACTCTCTACAAACATCTTTACAAACTTATAAGCAGTAAGCGGTGCTTCTGGTGTTGGTTTAAGCACCACCGCATTTCCTGCAACTAGTGCGGGAGCGAGTTTATGCGCAACAAGATTTAGAGGAAAGTTAAAAGGGGTGATGGCTACAACGACACCCACAGGCTCACGCGTAAAAAAGGCAGTTGTTTTTTTACCACTTGGCATAGCGTCTGTCGTTATCGTCTCGCCATGCATCATTCGCATAGTCTCAGCAGAGAGAGTTACCGTCTCTATGCAGCGCTCTACCTCTACACGCGCAAAAGAGATAGGTTTTCCCACCTCATCTGTGAGTGTTTTTGCCATATCCTCTTTGTTTTCACGCAGTTTTTTAGCTACATCTAAGAGCCAGTCACATCGCTGTGCAACTGTTGCAGTCTTCGCGCTAGGTGCTGCCTCTTTAGCAATTTCAAGTGCCTTTTTAGCATCTTCAACACTACACAAAGGAGCCTTTGAGACTACCTTGCCATCATAAGGATTTTTTCTTTCATTAAAGTTCTCACCTTCTACTTCACTTGATCCAAAAAATATTTTTGCTTGCATAAAAAATCTCCACTTCTTTGTGAAAGATTATAACATTATAAGGCTAATAATCTCTCAAAAGTAATACCCCAATGTCAGACTTACTCGCTCATGATCTCCCATAAGATTAAACGCCGTCTTGTACTCTTTTGAAGGGTTTATATATCTATAATCAAAATTAACTTTCCACGAATCTGCAAGGCGTGATTCATACTCAAAGTAATAAACCTCCTCGCTATAGTCAAAGTCTATAATCGACCCGGCAACTATATTTGCATCATTACCATCATTAAAGGTGTATCTCAATCCTACAAAAAGATCATTTTGAAAGGTCTCAAAAAGTGCCAAATCATCTCTTTTTGTTTTATCTGTAATATGATAGTAGTAATACTCACTAATAACTCCCAAATCTGCCTCACCGATAAACTGAGTGAGTGTATGCTCAACACCAACACCAATATGATAATAATCCGATATCTCACTATTATCAATCACATCTGTGTAGAGTGCCTCGAGCTTAAAGAGTGTAGCGCCTACTACAAGGGTATCATAGGTAGAAATTTTATTCACAAGGTAGGCATTCTCCTGTGTCTGCAGAGAACTCATATCTGCTGCCATATCAAAGCTGTAATACCTTTGCGAATCATATCCATTTTCAAAGATAACAGCATAATCAAGCGCATACTCTGTATCTGTTGATGCAGAGTATTTGAGATAGATACTCGGTCTATATTGAGACTTCTCTGTTTTAAGTTCATTGTTATAATGGAGTGGAAGGGTATTATACTCTTGAGGGAAAAAGTAATAAACATAAGGTGCAGCAGCCATCTCTCGACTCTGCTCATAGAGTTTTACTATGGCATCAAACTCTCCATTTTCTGTGTAGTGTGCATAAGCAACATTATAGACACCTAATTTATCTGATGTAAAGATATCTGAGCGCATATCTTGAGGATTAAAACCATCAGTAATATTACGCACCTCTAAAGCACCCCAAAAACGGATATTTTTCCCTACAAATATCTGATCATTTTCAAAATCATATGTTCCATAAAGCGCATCGAGTCGAATAAAACTTCTTTTATTTTGCTTATCCCCTGCCGAGAAATCATAAAAATCCTGTTGTGCTTTGAGTTGCATCTCTAGCGTAAGTGCATCATAGCTGTATGTTGTCTCTAAGTTTGCTAAGAGAGTATCATTAAACGGATGCTTCTCCTCAGGCACTTTTATGTAGTATTGAGTAATATTTTGGATATCTCCACGAAATGAGATATCATCAAGGAGTGATGCATACAATGATGCAAGAGGAAAGATGGAAGTGAGTAGTAGCTTTTTCATAACTATATTTTATCGAAAAAACTTTAAAGGGTTATGTTTTCTAAAAGTTCTATGGAGTCTGGAGTCACAACTACAGCGTCCATCATAAAATCTGCATCAGAAGCATTTTTTTTGAGATAAACTTGTAGAGTTTTTATCAATTTTGAGAGTTTTGAACGTGTGATATTTTGGATGGCTTGCTCATAATCTTCGCCACTCTTCACCTCTATAAAATGCAAAACATCCTCTTTAGAGGCGATAATATCTATCTCCCCAAAACGGGAGTAGAAATTTCGCTCAACGATACAAAATCCTAACTCCTCTAGGTAAGCAGAGGCTCTCTCTTCTGCTATATTTCCCTTAGCTCTGCTCATATTAGCAGTTTATTACCTCAACTTTTATCGTTTTAAAAGCAGCCGTTAAGATAAGCTCATCTCGTGCATCACCAAAGAGTGCATTAATCCTACTCTTTGCATGATGGAAGGTTGCAAAGAGCGTTTTTGGTTCTACTTTGTCGGTAATTTTTACGCGTAATGGATTTGTCTCTCCATAAGCACTTTTTAAGATTACCTTCTCACTTGTGAAATCTTTTGCATCTGCTTCACATACAAGTAAAATATCCTCATCATAGCGATTATTGAGTTTTTCACTTCTCTTCGTCTGTGCCGCATTGTTGTAGTGTGCAAGTGTTCTTCCTGTTGTAAGATGATACCCTACAAATTTTTTTGCAACTATCTCTTGAATCATACCACGCAGTTCATACTGTTTATATTTGAAATAGCCATACCCATCATCTGTTCTAAAGTCGAGTTGATGCAAGATAGGTGTATCTTCTGTGTGTACCGGCCACTGTAGTCCCCGCTTTCTATGCTTCTCAAGCCTGTGATAATCAGCCCCGCTAAAACGGCGATACGCTACGCGTTGTACCTCGCTCCAGACATCTTCACTTGTTTTATAATCTGCACTACCACCCATCTTATTATCAAGTATCTGCAACACTTCCCAATCATCTGGCAGATCTGACTTCACTAAGGGTTGTGAGAGATGCAGACGACGCATAGCATTTACATAGACACCCGTCTTTTCATAAGCGGACTTCACACCAACAACAATATCTGCTCGAGAAGCAACATCTGTCATAAAAAGCTCTTGCACAAAAAGAAGTTCAAGATTCTCAAAAGCGCGATCTATCTTGTTTAAGTTTGGATGGATATGCGTTAAATCTTCACCGATGTTAAGCACCGCTTTGAGTCGCCCCTCTAGCATCTCATCGACAAGCTGTGGCGTCATCAATCCAACCTCTTTTGGCTCTTGATAATCTGGGTCATAGTAAGGAAGCATTCCCATATCACAAGTCCCTTGCACATTATTTTGTCCACGCAGCGGCATAAGTCCTGCTCCACTCTTTCCGATGTTTCCTGTCATGAGTGCCAAGTGTGTAATCGCCATAACCGCATAGGAGCCATCAAGATGCTCTGTAATACCAAGTCCCCAAAAAATCATCGACTTTTTCAGAGCATACTCACGCGCTACTTTTCGAACCATCTTGGAGAGGTACTCATACCCCTCTATCTCATTAAAATAATCAGGATTTGCATAAGGATCACTCAGTAT
>JALWSY010000096.1 GCA_027083035.1 Sulfurimonas sp.
ACTTACTACTGCTAAAGCAGCAACTGATGTAACTAATTTATTGAGTTTATATAAAATGAAACTCAATAAATTAGTTACATCAGTTGCTGCTTTAGCAGTAGTAAGTAGTGGGCTTTTTGCCGGTACTTCACATATGAATGTAGAAAAAATGTTCGAAAAAGAGTGTCAAGGGTGTCATGGACCAAATCACGAGGGTGGAGTAGGTGCAGATTTACGCCCGGCTCGAATCGCAAAGAAAAATGCTTATACGCTCTCTGAGACAATTTTAAATGGTCGTCCGGGTACTGCTATGCCTCCATTTGCAGAAAAGATGAATAAAGCTGATGCGCAAAAGATGGTGGATTATCTACAGCATTTTAAAGGGAAAAAGATTCAAGTCTTGACTCTTGATGCAGTAAAAGCTGGTTGGAAAAAACTAAATGACAGACTTGCGCTTATGAAAAAATATCCACATGCCGTAGATGTAAAAAAAGTTACGGATATCTGTTTTGTTACAGAGCGTGATGCAGAAAGAGTTACTTTCATAGATGGAACATCAGGAAAAATACTCTCTCGTCACCCTGCAGGATTTGCCGTACACGTTACTGTTACAAATAAGCGTCAACCTCGTTATGCTTACTCAATCTCTCGTTCTGGTTTAGTAACGATGTTCGACCTCGCTTCAAAAGGACAGCAAAAAATTGCAGAAGTTCAGGTTGGATCTGACTCTCGTGGTCTAGCAGTTTCTCCAGATGGTAAGTACCTCATGGCAGGAAACTATGTACCGGGTGGAGCTATTCTAATGGATGCTATGACATTAGAGCCACTTAAAGTCTATCCTACATCAAGTGTTATCGATATGGATGGAAATATCGGTTCTTCTCGTGTAGCAGGTATCTATGATACTCCATACGGACCATATATTGCATTTGCTCTTAAAGATGCTGGACATGTTTATATCGTAGATTATTCAAAAGAGGGATTCCCAATTGTTGGCGATATTCCAAATATCGGTAAAATATTACACGATGGATTTGAAAACGAAGGAAAAGAGATTGGTCGTTACCTCATGCAAGCTTCTCAAGGAAGTGATGTAATGGGTGTTGTTGACTTCAAAACAAAATCTTTGGTTGCTAAAGTTTATACAGGTCCCGGTAGTAAGCCACACCCGGGTCAAGGTTCCTCTTGGTATAACGATAGATATGGTCAACTTTATGCTACAAATAGCATGAATGTTGGTGATGTTGTTATCTGGGATAGTAGCTGGGATGTTGTAGCTCATGTTAGAACTGCTGGAGGTGGTCTCTTTGTTGGAACAAGTGAGCATACACCATTTATCTGGTCTGACAATGTTCTAGGTGGTCCTGCAAACTGGAATAAAGTTTATCTTATTAACAAGCAGACTTTAGAGACAGATAGAATCATTACTGTTGGTACAAGCAAGGGTACTGTTATAGATCCTGTCACACACAAAACACTCTATAGCTGGAAAGTACCAACTGTAAAAGATAAAAAAGGAAAAGCAATTGTTCCTCGTATCTTACACGCTGAGCCTGCTAACCATGGTCACTGGACTATGATTTCAGAGTGGAATACTGGTCGTATCGGTATCTATGAAGCAAAAACCGGAAAATTTGTTAAATACATCAAAGGTTTAACAACTCCAACATTTACTTACTCTATCGAGCATAGACAAACTATTCCGGGTGCATAAAAACACCTCTTCTCTCTCCCTACTCTTGGGAGAGATGCTTTCCTTTTAATTTTCTACAAAATTGACATAAATCAACCCAATTTTCATTAATAGCACTTATAATACTGTATAATTACAAAAAGAGGCATAATGAAAAAAACAGTTCTACTCTCCCTGCTTATAACTACTCTGCTGTTTTCCAATGAGATTTCAGGCGAAAAAGTCTTTAGGGACTACTGCTGGGGGTGCCATCATCAAACTGCTATGGCTTTTGGACCCCCTTTTAGCACTATCGCTGCTAAAAGAAGTAAGGCAGAAATAATGGCTTATATTATCTCTCCAAAATCAATGTATAAAAAATTTGGCTATAAAAGGAGCGTTATGACACAACTGCACCTCTCACACGATGAGCTTGATGCCATATCTGATTATATCCTCTCATATAAAGGAGTCAAATAATGTTTCGACTAAGTAATCTTATCGCCTCTGTTGTAGAAGATAAAAAGGAGAGAGTTTTAGATGGCAGCATAGCTATCTGGAACTTTACAAATCGCTGTAATCTCTCTTGTCTGCACTGCTACTCAAAATCAACTCTTGATGAAGTAGATACGCTCACAACAGAGCAGATTAAAAAGACCATTTTAGAGATGAAAGAAAACGGTGTAAAGTTTATCATCTTCTCTGGTGGTGAGCCTCTTACAAGAAAAGATCTTTTCGAGATTGCTGATTTTTGTAAAGAAAATGGCATCATTACCTATCTTTCGAGTAATGGTCTCTACTTCACTAAGGGCAATATTCAAAAAATTGTAGATACCTTTAACTATGTAGGTGTAAGTATAGATGGAGATGAAGCAACACATGACTACTTTCGTGGGCTAAAAGGTGCTTTTAAGGAGACACTCAAGTCCGTACTCCTTGCAAATGAGACAGGCTCAAAAGTAGGTATCCGCTTTACAATGACTAAAGATACTATAGACTCTTTAGAGTATATCTTTGATTTGGTGGAGAAGCATAATATTCCAAAAATTTACATCTCCCATCTTGTTTACTCTGGTCGTGGCTTAGAGAACTTAAAGATGGACCTAACAAAAGAGCAGCGACGAAAAGCTGTAGAGTTTATCCTTAATAAAGCCTTTGAATATTATGAAAATGGCAGAGATATTGAGATAGTTACAGGAAATATGGAGATGGATGCTGTTATGTTTTTAAATAAGTTTGCATCAAAGTACCCTGATTTAAAAGAGAAGATGCGAGAACGACTGGTAAAATGGGGTGGAAATTCAGCCGGAAGAAAACTACTTAACATCAACAGCGAGGGAGATGTCAGACCGGACCCTTTCTTTCCCCTTATAGTTGGCAATATAATAAACCAAGATTTTGGTACAATTTGGCAAAATGGAGAACTTTTGGACAAACTCCGTATTCATCCAAGAAAACAGATAAGCGGCATTTGTAGCAACTGTGCGCAAATAGACATCTGTAATGGAGGCAGCCGTGCGAGAGCATACGCTATAAGTGGTGATATATGGGCAGAAGACCCCTCATGTTATCTAACAAAAGAAGAGAGAGAGAATATATAATTATGATACGAAACAGACTAACTGGACTTATAACAGCGGCACTATTGAGTGCTACGATTATTACGAGTGTGAATGCTAAAGAGAAGATATTTGTTGTAGAGCGAGAGAGTAGTTCAGTTGCCGTGATAGAGAATGGTCTTCCACGAAACCATATGCAAAATATGCACAATATGAATCATGGTGTTATCAAGTTTTACAAAGGGGATGGATATCTTATCAGCCGTGATGGCTACATTGTCCGTTTTAATCCAAGAACAGAGAAAAAACTCCAAGAGTATAAAACAAGTAAGAGTGCCATTGGTTTTGTTATCAATGAAAACTATGTAGCCGTTGCCAACTATGATGATAAGAGTGTAGATATCCTCTCAAGAGATTTAAAGCCACTCCAAAAACTTAAAACCGGTTCTCGAAATGTCGGCATTAAAATCTATAAAAACTATCTTATCTTCTCGGAGATGGATAATGATACAATAGCAATCTATGAAGATAAGAACAAAGGAAAAGGAAAGCCAAACTTTAAGCTCTACAAAGAGTTCAAAAATGTCGGTGTAATGCCTTTTGATGCAATGATTAAAGGGGATAAATATATCAATGGATTTTTCCAAAGTCCTTGGTTTGGTGTCGTTGATTTAGATACAATGAAATTTGAAAAAATCCAACTCAAACTTGGAGATAGAAAACCTGTTCTCAAAGTGCCACACTTTGGATTTTGGTCTATTAGTGACTCAAATGTATTTATTCCCGCTGTTGGAGATAACAAAGTCTTTGTTTATACACCTGACTTTAAGTTTATAAAAGCGATAGAGACAGAGGGAATGCCTGTCTTCACTTCACTCTCTCCAGATAAAAAGTACCTCGCTGTCACTTTTAGCGGGAAAAAATTTCCTGTTATTCAGATAATAGATACAAAAACACTCAAAGTGATTAAAAGATTTAAGTTTGATGGCAAAGTTCTCCATGTGCGATGGTCAAGCGAAAAGCCAAACCTCTATGTCTCAGTCAATGATGCAAATAAAGTTGCAGTCCTCAATACAAAAGGATGGTGGCTCAATCGTGAGATACTTACCATCAAAAAACCATCTGGTATCTTTATCTTTAAAGAGGAAAAATAATGGCAAAAGTCTATCTAACAGGAGCTGGTCCCGGAGACATCGAGCTTTTAACACTCAAAGCACATAGAGTCATTACTGAGGCAGATGTTATCATCTATGATAGACTTGCCAATCCTGAGATGCTTGAGATGGCAAAAAGTGGTTGTGAGTTTGTCTATGTCGGCAAAGAGGATGGTCGTCATACACTTCCTCAAGATGAAATAAATGAAGTCATCTACCAAAATGCTCTTAAACATGAAAATGTTGTAAGACTCAAAGGGGGTGACCCGTTTGTTTTTGGTCGTGGTGGAGAAGAGGGAGCGTATCTTAAAGAGCGTGGTGTAGCTTTTGAGATTATCCCGGGTATCACTTCAGCTATTAGTGTACCGGCGTATGCCGGTATTCCTGTTACGCATCGTGGCGTGGCTGTAAGTTTTCGTGTAGTAACAGGGCATGAGTCTCCAAATAAAAAAGAGTCGCAAATTCCATGGAACAACTTTAAAACAAATGACACAATCATCTTCTTAATGGGACTACACAACCTTGGTAAAATCTCTTCAAAACTGCAAGAGATAGGAAAACCAAAAGATTTCCCATGTGCAGTTATCTCACGCGGTACAACTTCTGAGCAAAGCGTAGTTGTTGGCACACTCGAGAACATCGTTGAGAGAGCCAAAGATGTCCCTACCCCAGCACTTATAGTAGTGGGTGAAGTCGTAAAACTTAGAGAGCAGTTAGAGTGGTTTAATACTTAGAGAGATTATTCTCTTTGTAGAGAGCCTCCGCCTCAACTATACCACTC
>JALWSY010000097.1 GCA_027083035.1 Sulfurimonas sp.
GTGCTTATGATTTAGCGCGTAGAGGTGAGGCTTTTACGCTTAACACAATACACTCTACAATCTATGAGACAAAATTGATTCACTATGCACACCCTTTTGTGACCTTTGAAGCGACAGTAAGCGAGGGGACATATATTCGCTCTTTAGGGCGTATAATTGCCAATAGACTAGGTGTTGCAGATGGGAGTCTAAGTGCTTTAGAGAGACTTTGTGAGGGACAATTTTTTTATGAGAATGAGAAAGCACTTGATATTAAAAAATCGCTCAATATAGAACAAAACTATTACTTGGGAGATCCAAAGAATGTTCACTATGGAAGAGTTCTTGCTTTAGAGGATTTAAAGATTCAAAAAGAGGGGAGTTACTGGCTTGATAACGGCAACAGTATCTCTATAATTACTATCAAGGATGATAGAGTCAAATATGAGTTAGGGAGAATAGAGTGTTAGTATTAGCAAGAAAATTAGATGAATCTATAGTGATAGGAGATAATATTACCATAAAGGTAGTCTCTCTTGATAATGGCATAGTAAAGCTTGGCATAGATGCACCAAAGGATATTAGTATTATTCGTAGTGAATTAATCCATGAGGTAGAAAAACACAATAGAGCAGCCCTGCATAGACTCGATGATGATGAGCTGAGTGCTTTGAGTAATTTTTTTAAAGAGTAGTGAGTTATGAAAAAGTATAAAGCTTTTGCAAAGGTAAATATATTTTTAAAGATAACCGGAAAAAGAGGTGACTATCATGAGATACTCTCTCGTTTTGTAAAACTTAATAACCTCTATGATGCATTGGAGTTTGTGAAAAAAGAGCAAACCGATGCCAAAGCAAATGAGTTTAAAATCATTGGTGATTTTTCATGTACAACAGAGCAAAACACAATCTACAAAGCCTACTTTGCGCTCAAAGAGGCAACAGAGTCTCGTAAACTCGAAGAGTTGATGCAGAGCTATGCCATAAAGGTAAGTAAAAATATTCCCGCTTTTGCCGGTCTTGGCGGTGGGAGTAGTGATGCAGCTACATATCTAAAGATGTGTAACGGTGTACTGGATTTAGGACTCAGCCTCAATGAACTCGCCAAAATAGGTCTCAAAGTAGGTGCAGATGTGCCGTTTTTTATCTATGGCTATGAGAGTGCAAATGTAAGTGGTATAGGTGAAGTGGTAGAGGAGTTTCATGAAGCACCTTTGGATATAGAGACATATACACCAAAAGTAGAGATTAGTACCCCAAAGGTCTATACTACATACAGAGAGAGTTTTTATAATCCCATAGATGGGTTTCAGGCAGAGGAGCTAAAGAAGCGAAACTCTGTAGAGATACTCAACTCCATGACCCCAAGTGAAGCCAATGACCTCTTTGAACCGGCACTCTACGCCTATCCACAACTCAAAAATCACTACAAAGAGGGTTACTTCTTTAGTGGAAGTGGGAGTAGTTTTTTTAAACTAACAGAGAAGAGAGAAAAGTGTAATGGGTGAGACAATAGCAAAAAATAAAAAAGCGTATCATGACTATTTTATTGAAGAGAAGTTTGAGGCTGGTTTGGTGCTTAAGGGGAGTGAAGTCAAAGGACTTCGCGCACACAGAGTGAACCTGAAAGATAGTTTTATTAAGTTTGTAAAGGGTGAGCCTTTTTTGTTCAATGCATATATCGGGCGACTTGAGACTACGCACCACTTCTATGGACATGAAGAGCGGGGGAGTCGTAAACTACTGCTGCATAAGAAGCAGATAGAGAAGATGCTCAAAGCCGTAACCCGTGATGGCTACACCATAGTACCTCTGCAGATATACTTTAATGATAGAAATATAGCCAAACTGCAAATCGCCATAGCCAAAGGAAAACAGCTACACGATAAACGACAAGATCTCAAAGAGAAGGATCAAAAAAGAGATATTGCTCGTGCTATGAAGGATTACTAGAGTGCGTTTAGTTTTACTCTTTTTTCTGCTTCTTACATCACTTTTTGCTTTTGATGTGAAACTCTCAACCGATGAGGTTGCAAATGGAAAAACTGCACTTATAGAGTTTAGTAGTGTGCGAGATGTGAAACTACAAAAAGTTGTGGTTGGCAAAAAAGCATTTCAAATCTTTGCACATCCTCTTGATGCAACAAAAAAGTATGCACTCATTCCCGTGAGTTACTATGATAAACCAGAAGAGAAAAAGCTTACTATTGAGTATCTCAAAAGTGGAAAAAAAGAGGTGAAAACGCTCAAGCTAAAGGTTGTCTCAGGAGAGTATGCTCAAGAGGAGATAGTCGTTGATGCAAAAAAGGTAAATCCCAAGAGCAAGGCGGTGCTAAAGAGGATAAGCCAAGAGTACAAAGAAGCTATGCGTATCTATGGCACTATAACTCCTAAAAGTTATATCAAAAAGCCTTTTATCTTGCCTCTAGAGAGCAAAATAACCAGTGACTTTGGCAAAGCAAGAGTTTATAACGGTTCGCTTAAAGGGTATCATAGCGGTACCGATTTTAGAGCATCCATGGGTACACCTATTATCGCTGCCAATGATGCAAAAGTTGCCTTGGTAAAGGAGCGTTTCTACTCAGGAGGCACAGTCCTGCTCAATCATGGAGAGGGGATTTATACTTGCTACTTTCATATGAGTAAGTTCTTTGTTAAAGAGGGCGAGATGGTAAAGCGTGGAGATTTGCTAGGTCTCTCAGGAGCGAGTGGAAGGGTAACAGGACCCCATTTGCATTTTTCCGCTAGAATAGCTGGCGTACAGGTTGACCCCTTGCAACTCATAAAACTCATAAATACAAAATTACTACAAGGAAATTAAATGACACTTTTTCAACTACTTATGCTGGGAGCATCAGCATTTTTTGCATATAAAATTTATGAACATATCAATAGTTTAAAAGATGAAGATGTTGCTAAAAATAGAAATGAAAAGCCGCAAAAGAGTGAAGAGAGTGTGCGTTCAGCAGAGGCTTTCTCAACTTTTGATGCAACTGCACTCATAAAAAAAGCAGATGAAGCGCTTGAAGACAATAATCTAGATAAGGCACTTGCTATCTACTCGGAAGCCAATATAAAAGCACCTAATAACGATGAAACCCTCTTTAAAATGGGCTATACACTTTTTAAACAGGAGCGTTATGAAGAAGCTATAGAGTATTTTGAGGAGGCGCTTGCTCTTGATGAAAATAACCCTTTTACCTACATGTATATGGGGTTGAGTTATCAAAAAGAGGGAAAAAAAGAGGAAGCTATGCGCTTTTTAGAGAAAGCTTTAGCTCTAGAGCCGGAGCTTGATGATGCAAAAGAGGCATTAGAAAAACTTCAAGAGGAGGTATAGATGAAACTCTTAGAGATTTATAATTATTTAGACTCAATCTCTCCATTTGAACTCCAAGAGTCATGGGACAACTCGGGACTCTTAATCGGGGATTTTGAGGAGGAGATAGAGAGGGTTGCCTTGAGCATCGATGTAGATGAGAATCTTATAGATTCTTTAGAAAATAATACGCTACTTATTACGCATCATCCTATCATATTTGGAGGACTCAAACAGCTGGAGTTTTCAAAATACCCTGCCAATTTAATCCAAAAAATGATTCAAAAAAATATTTCCAATATTGCGATGCATACAAATTTTGATCAAACACACCTTAATGAGTATGTGGCGACAGAGGTACTTGGGTACAAAATTTCAAAAAAAGATGGCTTTGTTGCATACTTGGAAGTAGATGAAGATTTTGATACCTTTGCATCAAAGGTTGCATCTGCTTTTAACCTTGAAATAGCACGCTGTGTGAAGTGTAGCGACAGGGTGCGAAAAGTCGCTCTCACCACGGGTTCAGGATGTTCTTTGATGCGTAGTCTTGATGCAGATTGTTTTTTAACAGGTGATGTAAAATACCATGATGCCATGGAAGCTAAAAGTATAAAACTCTCACTTATTGACATCGGACACTATGAAAGTGAACACTTTTTTGCGCAACTTTTAGAGAAAAATTTGAAAAATTTAGGTTTAAAAGTTATAATTGCATCATCAGAAAACCCATTTACATATATACACCCTTAAAGGACACCAATGAACAAACACCTTCA
This sequence comes from Sulfurimonas sp., assembly GCA_027083035.1. Taxonomy (GTDB): domain Bacteria; phylum Campylobacterota; class Campylobacteria; order Campylobacterales; family Sulfurimonadaceae; genus Sulfurimonas. Next base: position 4,074 of record JALWSY010000097.1, read on the forward strand.
ACAACTTATTGACCTATCTATTGTAGATAAAGAGATCGATGCATTTGATCCTCAGATTGAAGAGGCGAACTACAGTTATGAAGCTGCTCTTGCAAAAACAAAAAGTATTGAAAAAGATATTGAAAACCTAACAAATGAGATAAAGGAAGAGGAGCTTAAAAAGTCTAAAAATGAGCTTCACCTTGCAGAACTCTCTCAGAAGTTAGAAGATAACTCTAAAAAGAGCGCTGAAGTAAAGACTGAGCGTGAGATGAAATCACTCCAACTTGAAGAGGAGATTGCAAAAGAGCAGGTTACTTTTGCAAATGAAGAGATTGAGAGACTTGAGAAGATTATTGAGATGAAAAAGGAGCAGATTGCAGTAGCAGAGGCTTCTTTAGTAGAGTTGCAAGAGTCTTTAGAGAAAGTAAAAGCAGATGTTGATGCAAAACTAGAGAGACTCAACAAAGAGAGACAAGAGGTCTTTATGAAAAAAGAGAAGCTTCTTGGAACAATGAACCAAAAAGGTCTTGCATTCTATCAAAAAATCCGTCGTTGGGCGAAAAATACAACGATAGTTCCTGTAGAAGATCAAGCGTGTATGGGTTGTCATATGGTAATAGGTGATAAGGTCTATGCTGATGTAATTAAGGGTGAAGAGATTACAACATGCCCACACTGTGGTCGTATTCTCTACATGAAGCCTAACGAAGAGTAGGTTTGAAACCCTTTACGCTGCTCTACTATGGCGTGAGTCTTCTGCTATACATTATAGCGCTGCCTCTCATCATAGTTATGGCGTTTAAGTCAAAATACAAAGAGTCAATTCCCGCCCGTTTTTTTCTTTTTAAAAATCCTCGTTTTACAACTTCAGACGCACTCTGGTTTCATGTATGCTCTCTTGGTGAAGCAAGAGCTTTAAAGCCTATTTTAGATTTATTGAGAA
>JALWSY010000098.1 GCA_027083035.1 Sulfurimonas sp.
AAAATGTAATCTTATCATTTGCTCCTTACTTTGAAGACAAGAAAGAGAATGCTCAAATATTAAAAGTGAAATTTGAAGAACTCTTTTTAAAAATTCTTTCGTCTAAAGATAGTTCTATATTTCAAAGGTATCTATCGCAAATCTACAATGAAGATGTTGAATTTAAAAAAAATATAGAAAACTTTTATGAACAGTTTAGTAGTATTAAAGAAATGGCACAATATTTTAAAATGAACGAAAAGGTTTTTAGATCAAAATTTCAAAAGATTTTCGGTCAAACTCCTAAACAGTGGCTAAGCAGAAAAAAACTCACAAAAGCAAAACTTCTTCTTGAAAAGAGTGAGAAAAATGTAACTGAAGTGGCTACAGAAGTGGGTTTTTCTGATCTTTCTTGGTTTTCTCAGAGGTTTAAAAAAGAGTTTGGTATCTCTCCAAAAGAGTGTAAAAACAACAATATTTAGCCATTTTGTCATAGTAGTCTCATCCCAGATATAATATACTTTTGTACACGATGACACAAGGAGTTGAAATTGAACAAAATTCTTATGATTATGATGCTACTAGTATCATTTGTAGCTGCACAAGATTTTTCTTTGGGTTATGGAAAAAATTTTACCCTCAAAAGTAATGACTTGCAAGGGCAGTTGAATATCAATCAGGTTTTTAAAGGTTTTGGGTGTAGTGGTAAAAATATCTCCCCTGAACTGGAGTGGGGCGGTGAGCCTACAAAGACAAAAAGCTTTGCAATCACAATGTATGATCCTGATGCACCTACTGGAAGTGGATGGTGGCATTGGATAGTATATGATATCCCAAAAAACATCCATTCTCTTAAAAGTAATGCAAGCGCTGCACAGCTATTACCCTTCGGTACACTTGAGGGGATAACTGATTACAAAACAAAAGGATTTGGTGGAGCATGTCCGCCAAAAGGAGATAAGCCACATCGATATATAATTACGGTTTATGCTTTAGATATTGCGAAATTATCGGCTCCAAAAGATGCAAATCCAGCTCTTTTAGGATACTTGATAAATGGACACACCATTGCAAAAAGCTCTCTTATAAGCTATTATGGGAGATAAATTATGCTACCAAATCCACAGCAGTTCTCAAATGAATGGATAGACTCTTGGAACTCTCACGACATAGAGAGGATACTTTCCCATTATAGTGATGATTTTTCCATCACTACTCCAATGATACAGAGACTGTCTGGTAATAATGAGGGGACACTTTATGGTAAAAAGGCGATAAAAAAATATTGGGAAGATGCACTCCAAAAAGTGCCTGATTTACATTTTGAACTACTCGATATTACTCTTGGTGTTACATCGATTGCATTGTACTATAAATCTGTTTTTGATACTCGTGCTATGGAGCTAATGTGCTTTAATGACGAGGGTAAAGTCGAAAAAGTCATCGCACACTATAGTTTATAAAATTTGCAATTTCAAGGGGTTAAGTTTGTTGGTTGTAAAAAAACTATTGAACACCAGTATCGAAGAGATGATTTTATTTGCTGCTAGACTGACAAGAAGCGTTTTCATGCAAGGTTTCCATGATGTATTCGTTTTTAATTATGCTACAATTTTTCATAGATTTTAAGTGAACATTGTTTACATTTAAGCTTTCTTATGTTAACATTGTTTACTTAAAGTTTATAAGATGGATGGAAATGATAGATTCAAGAAATTTTTTAAGCTTTGAATAATTCTATTTCTGATAAAATGTGCATATACACATAAAAGGAAATAAGATGAAGGAAAGATGTTTGAACGTTGCACAGACCTGTATGTTTAATAAAACACGAGCTATTTCGCGTTATGTAACCAATTTATATGCAAATGCACTTAAAGATGTTGGGGTGACGCCAGTACAGTTTAGTATGCTTACTGCTGTGCAACTTATTTCCAATGCTAATGTTAATAATCTCTCTAATGCTTTGATGATGGATAGAACTACTCTTAATAGGAATCTAAAACCACTAGTTAGAGATGGCTTTATTGATATTCAAGAGAGTACAGACAGGCGAGAGCGAAAAATTTCAATAACACAAGAGGGTAAGGAGGTGTATGAGAAAGGGTATAAAAAATGGGAAGAAGCACAAAGAGAGCTTGAAGAAGTTATAGGTACAGAGGATTGGCTTACTATGAATAGTCTGTTTGATACTATCATAGCTAGAATAAAATAATTTTTTTAATCAAATATGTGTATATACACATAGTAAGGAGAAGATGTGAAGAAAAGCTATTTTAAATGGGTTGTGAATAATCCGTTAAAAGTAATAGTTGTCGGTATGATACTGATAGTTTTTGGTGTATTGGGTATGACAAGAATCGTTAAAGATACAAGTGCAGATGCATTTATAAAAGCAGATGACCCTGCTCTTGTTAGTAAAAACAAACTTGTTGAACTTTTTGATCTAAACGATCCGATGGTGATTTCTATACAAAATAATCAAGGTATCTACAATAAAGAGACACTCAATGTTGTTTACGATCTAAGTAAAGAGATTCAAGAGAAGTTTACAGAGGTGCAAAACGATGGTATTACATCTTTATCCCGTCAAAAAAACATCAAAGGTGTAACCGATGGAATGGAGATAGAGTATTTTGTGCAACATAAAAATCTAACTCCAAAAGAGATTGAAGAGGTACGTGAAGGGATAGAAGATTTTCCTATGTTGCAAGGGATTTTGGTTTCAAAAGATTCCAAAGCAACGCTTGTGATTGTTGATTTGAAACAAAATGCAGATGCTGAAAAGGTGTATAAAAAGCTTGTTGCATTAGTAAAAAAATATGAAACGAACAATATCAAACTCTATGTAGCCGGTGAAGGTGCAGTAACTGGATATATGGGAGCATATATAGACCATGACGCGAGGGTGCTTAATCCAGTTGCCGGTATTGTCATCACTATTATACTGTTCATCGCTTTTAGAACAATGGGTGGCACACTTTTACCAAATGTTATTATTGCAGGTGGTGTAACGGTGGGCTTAGGTCTTATGGGATATGCAGGTATCTCCTTTTTTATCATCACAAATGCACTTCCTGTTGTACTGATTGGGATATCTGTTGCCGATTCTATTCATATTTTGAGTACCTACTATGAACGACGCAGAGATTTTTCAGATGAGTCTATTAATGATGCTGTTGTTGAGACGATGATGGAGATGTTTAGACCTGTCACGCTTACTACAATCACTACCATCGCCGGTTTTGTTGGTCTTAGTCTTTCTTCGGTAATGCCACCTATGTACTATTTTGGTATTTTTGCTTCTATTGGTATTGGGATGGCTTGGGTTTACTCTCTTAGTGTTCTTCCTGCTATGATAGCAAAATTCAAACTCACACAAAGTAAACTTTTTATAAAAAAAGAGCAAACGACAAGCCGTTTTGCCTCCAAAATGGCACAGCTTGTCATGAGGTATCATCACTATCTGCTCGCTTCAACCGCCTTTGTCGTACTTATCGGCATACTTGGTTTTAATAAAATGATTATTAATGAAGACAGACTCTCTGTTTTTAGCCCTGATGAGCCTTTGGTTCAAGCAGATTACGAAATAAACGCCCACTTCAACGGTTCTCACTATCTGGATATTTTAGTACAAACCGATGAAGCAGAGGGGCTGTTTGAACCAAGTGTAATGCAAAAAGTACAAGCGCTTCAAGCATACGCAAAAACACTCAGTCATGTGCAAGGTTCTGTTTCTTATGTGGATTATCTCAAGCAAATGAACAAATCACTCAATGAAAATCAAAGTGATTTTTATAAACTGCCAAACTCAAGTGAAGCGGCATCGCAGTTCTTTTTACTCTATAACGCTAGTGCTTCTTCGGATGATTTTGATAATATTTTAGACTATGATTATCAAAAAGCAAATATCCGAATTTATGTTAACTCCGGTGAATATATCAAAGAGAAGCCAATCGTTTTAGCGCTTAGAAAGTACCTAGAAGAGCATTTTAATACCAAAGGGCTTCAAGGAGAAGTAAGTGGACGTGTAAACATTGACTTTGAGTGGGTGAATAAAATAGAGAATTCCCATTTTAAAAGTGTAGCAATCTCGTTACTGCTGGTGATTGCAATGGCTTGGATTACTTTTCGTTCGTTTTTTACATCTGTTTTAGTCACATTGCCTGTTGTACTTTCCATACTGACCATCTATGCAGTAATGGGCTTTAGTGATATATGGCTTGGTGTTGGGACATCAATGTTCGCTTCGATTGCCATCGGTTTAGGAGTTGATTTTGCGATACACACCGCAGAGAGGATGGAGTACCTTTATGTGCAAGGGTTACGAGGGTTCAAGCGTGTAGAAGCATTTTACGCTTCAACTGGTAGAGCACTCTATTTTAATGCCTTGGCACTTGCACTTGGTTTTGGGGTTTTAGTTGTGAGTAAAGTCGTTGTATTGGAGAAATTTGGTGCGCTAGTTACCGTAGCAATAGCAAGTAGTTTTGTATATGCACTTGTTCTTATCCCTTCGATACTTGTAATTTTAGAAAAAAAGGATGAAAAATGAGAAAGTTAACATTGTTGGCAGTTATAGGAGCAGTTTCGCTTTTTGGTATGAACGGTATAGAGGTTGTGAACAAAGTGAATGCACGTGATGATGGGCAACAAGTATCACGAAAACTTAAGATGGTACTTGTAAATAAGCATGGCAAACAAAGAGTACGAGAGACAAAATCCTATAGAAAATATTATGGTGAAGATAAAAAGAGCATCATCTTCTATACTGCACCCAAAAGGGTGGCAAAGACAGCTTTTTTAACCTATGACTATAAAGATAAAGAAGATCAACAGTGGCTGTATCTACCAGCTATTAAAAAAGTACGACGCATCTCTGCAAGCGATAGAGGAGATTGGTTTTTAGGAACAGATTTTTCCTATGAGGATATTAAAAAAGAGACCAAAATATCAACTGATGATTATATCTTTACGCTTGATGGAGAGGAAAGTGTGGATGGATATAAGTGTTACAAAATTGTAGGTACTACTAAAAACAGAGATATTGCAGATGAGCTTGGATACTCAAAGGTGGTTAACTTTATTGACAAAGAAATTTTTATAGCAAGAAAATCTATCTTCTATGATGTGCGAGGAGAGTTGCTTAAAGTGATGCATTCGCAAGACATTAAAAAGATTGACGGAATCTGGACAATTACCCACATGTATATGGAAAACAAACAAAACGGACATACAAGCGATTTTTATTTTAGCGATATTGATTACAAAACACCGCTTAAAGATAAACTTTTTACCAAACAAGCACTCAAACGGGGAAAGTAGATGCGATTTTTTAGCCTTTTACTTTTACTCGGCATGAAGGTATTGTTTGGTCTTGAAGCAGACTATGCTCTGAAGGTTAGAAGCGAGAACAGCTTTTATACTAAAAACGGCAATCTTCAAAAAGCTCTTGGATATGCTAAACTTGAGACGACACTCTATTTTGAGGATGATTCAAAAGTGTTTGCAAGTGGGATTGTCGAAGGGGATGTCAAGGAGAATATCTATCCCGGAAGATACGAAACACCAAACTACTCCAATCTTAGTAAACCCGCCATTTTAGGAACAGTAGGAAGAGCGGAGCTGAGAGAGCTGTACTATGAAAAGGAGTTTGAGCAACTTAATCTTAAAATAGGAAAGATGCAAAGTGTATGGGGAAAAGCAGACGGTATAAAGCTACTTGATGTACTGAATCCGCAAGACTTTTCAGAGTTTATTCTCCAGCCTTTTGATGAATCGCGCATTCCACTTTGGAGTCTTGATTTGAATTATCTCTTCAATGATGCATTGCAGATGGAGATTATCTGGATACCTGATACTACTTACCATAAATTGCCGCAATCTAGAGGGGATTACGCCTTTACAACACCTAGAATAATCCCGCAGGCTCCCGATGGCATTGGTGTAAGGGTACAAAAGAGTCAAAAACCAGACTTAAATCTAAAAAACTCCGATATAGGTGCAAAAGTGACAACGACTTACGATGATTTAGAGGTGAGTTTTTATGCTCTATATGCTTATGATGACATCCCTGTTTTGCTTCAAAGCTTTGATGCAAACACGATGGAGGTTACTATCTCGCCAGTCTATAAGAGGTTTGAGCTTTACGGTTTAAGTAGTGATTATGCAAAAGGGGAGTTTGTCTTTAGGCTGGAATCAGCATATATAAAAGATAGATATTATCTCAATACAAATAAACCACAGGGGGTAAAAAAGAGCGATACTGCGTCGTATGTTTTTGGAGTTGATTGGTACGGTTTGGAACAAAGTGTAGTAAGTGCGCAACTTTACCAATCGATTTTGCTTAATTTTGATGAGGGATTTGTGCGAGATAAGGTTGATACAACTATGACACTACTTTATAAAAAAGAGTGGCTTAACGAGACGCTTCATTTTGAAGCTTTGGGTATCTATAACTTCAATGATAAAGATGGACTACTGAAACCAAAATTCTCTTATGATATCAACGATGAGACACTTCTTTATAGTGAGCTTGACTACTTTTTTGGAAATAAAAATGGACTCTATGGGGAGTTTCGTGATGTAGGCAGAGCGGTTATTGGTATAGAGACCACTTTTTAGGAGGGATAATGGAAAAATTTTTACAAAAAGCAAAAGAGGCAAGCAGGGTTTTTACATCCCTTAGTGGGGCTAAGAAAAACGATATTTTAAAAGAGATGGCAGAGGCTTTGCGTGACAATGTAACAGATCTTTTAAAGGCTAACTCTCTTGACATGCAAATTGGGATAGAGAATAGTCTCCCTGTAGCGTTATTGGACAGACTTTTTTTGGATGAAAAGCGAATCGATGCTATGGCAGTCGCTGTGGAGGAGATAGCGGCACTCAAAGAGCCTGTTGGTCGTATGCTTGATGGCTGGGTTACAGAAGATGGACTCAAAATAGAAAAAGTGAGTATCCCAATAGGTGTCATTGGTATCATCTACGAGTCACGCCCAAATGTGACAAGCGATGCAGCGGCACTGTGTTTTAAAAGTTCCAATGTATGTGTGTTCAAAGGTGGAAAAGAAGCAGAACATTCCAACAAAGCAATAGCAGAGGTACTCCAAACAGTACTAGAGCGTAACGGCTTACCAAAAGAGCTCATCTCTCTCATCCCAGATAGTTCACGTGAGGGAGTAAATCAACTCATCAAGATGGATAAATATGTAGATCTTATCATCCCACGCGGTGGGGAGGGGCTTATTCGCCATGTAAGCCAAAACGCAACGGTGAGTGTCGTCAAACATGACAAAGGGCAGTGTCATACCTACATAGATAAAGATGCAAAGTTTGATGATGCGATTAAGATTGCTATCAATGCAAAAGTGCAACGCCCGGGTGTATGTAATGCAATGGAGACACTCCTTGTTGATAAAGTAATAGCTAAAGAGATACTTCCACAATTAAAAGAGGCGTTTGATGCAGCCCATACTGAGCTTAAAGGGTGTGAAGATACCCGCTTAATTATTGAAGTTGCAACTGCAACTGAAGAGGATTTTGATACCGAGTACCTTGCCAATATTTTAAATATTCGTGTGGTGGAGGGTGTCGAGGGGGCAATAGAGCATATTATCCGTTTTGGTTCAGGACACTCTGAGGCTATTATAACTGAAAATATCTCAACTGCTGAAGCGTTTTTAAAGAGCATAGATGCTTCGGCTGTGTATGTCAATGCATCTACCCGTTTTACTGATGGAGATGCATTTGGCTTTGGTGCAGAGGTAGGAATATCGACCAATAAACTCCATGCACGCGGTCCGATGGGGATAGAGTCGTTAACAACATACAAATACCTTGTCAAAGGGCAAGGAGATATAAAAAAGGATTAGGTTGTGAAAAAAAAACAGTTTACACAAGGGTATTAGTATTTTGATGATTAGTGTATTGGGTTTATACTATGTAAAGGTATTTAATAACTAAAAACATATTTAAAATAGTAACTATTATCCCACATTCCAAACTCACTTTTTTTACTGCCGCCATAGAGCTGTGTACCTAAAGTGATGACATTGTTGTCATTTATGGTGTAGTTGAGTGTAGGAGAGATGAAACGAGAGTTCTCTTTGTTAAAGCTCTCTATATAGAGTAGTGAAGCTGATAGATAGATGCTAAAATCATAATCAAGGGTTGTACCAAAATAGAGATGTGAGAGAGTAAGGTTGTTTGCAAGTTCCCTATTATAATTAAGCATGAACTCTTCATAGTTGAACTTTTGAGAGCTATAAAGCGTCTCTAGTGTAAGGTTTAGTCCACTCTCAAAAGCATAGTCCACCCCTAAAATACCCTGAAAAAAGTTTTTCTCTTCTTGCATCGATGTAGAAGTGAGTATATCACCTCTTATAAAAGCTCCCTCACTTCGTATCTGTACCCCTGTATCACTTATGTCACTTTGGAGGGTATAGCCTAGCATTTTTGTACTTTTTGAGTAGATAGCATTCATGCCAATTTCTAGGGTGCCGAGTGTTGTTTGAAAGCCTGTTGCTGATTTGATGGAGTTGTTCTTTTTTTGACTAACGACTCCATATACTTGTGACTCTAACCCTATATAACGCGTGTAGGAGAGCGCAAGCACTCCATAAGTTTCATCAGGTTCTAGTGCATAACTATTTTTTGGATTAAAGAGATTACTCGGTGTCCATATATGTCCGACACCCATTGTAATATTTTGCAGACCAGCGACTATACGGTTAGTATCATCTTGATAGCCTCCATACAAACGGTATATTTTTGCACCAAGAGCAACTTTGTTATATTCCCTCCAACTACTTTGTGTAGAAAATGGCGTATCGCTATGGAGTTGTTTTATATAGTAAAATGAATTTGACTCTATAAAATCCTCTCCTACATAAGAGATACCATCAGCTGTAGCATGAAAAAAATAGTTACTCGTTTTATAGTCATAATAGAAGCGTAATCTATTGTAGTTATACTGATAACGGCTTGTCTCTGTAGGATTAAAGGAGCCTTGTGAGATAGTAAAGTTTGTATTTTGCACTCTTAAAGAGTTTTGTGCATAGAGAGTTACACTTATAAGAGATAGAAAAAAAAGAGCGTATCTCATGACTCTATAATCTCTCCATCATTTAAGAGTATGGTTCTTCTTGCATTTTTTATGACATAATCATCATGAGAGGAGAAGAGAATCGTTATACCCTCTTTTTTATTTAACTCATGCATCATCTCCATAAGGGCAGTAGAATTTTTGCTATCAAGATTAGCAGTAGGTTCATCAGCTAAGATGATTTTTGGTTTTGAAGCAACTGCTCGTGCTACTGCAACTCTCTGTTGTTGCCCACCACTAAGAAAATTTGGTAAAGCTCCGAGTTGCTTCTCAATCTGTAAAAGTGATGCTATCTCTCTCACTCGTGCTTTTATTGTATCTTGGCTATAGCCTTGCAGTCGCATTATAAAGCCTATATTCTCCTCTACGTTCAAAACAGGAATAAGATTATAGGCTTGAAAAACAAAGCCTATCTCTTTGAGTCTAATCTCTGTTTTCTCTTTTGAAGAGAGGTTGGCTATCTCTCTGTTTTGTAAGTATATCTCTCCATTGTCTATGGTGTCAAGTACACCAATGGTATTGAGAAGTGTGGTTTTTCCACAGCCTGAGGGACCTGTGATAACACTAAACTCACCCTCTTGGATAGTTAAGTTTATATCTCGAAGTGCATGCACTTCTCTCTCTTGTGATTTGTAAAAATATTTATCGACACTCTTTAGCTCTATCATCCTATGCTCCTTATAACTTCTATAGGTTTGAGTATTTTAATTTTTCGTAGTGGTAAAATGACACTTAACATTGATGCAACTATAATGGCAATAAATGTACTTGAAAAGTATGCTGTTTTTATGGTTGCATAGAGGGTACTATCGAGTCCAAACATACTCAGACCATCAGAGAAGAGCCGAAAATCTAATCCATAGTTTTTGAGATATTCTAAAAAAGCCCATCCAAGTAAGGCTCCTAAAATGTAGCCAAGGAGTCCTAAAACAACTGCTTCAAAAAGCACCTGCAGACGGATATATCTGTATGAATAGCCAATACTAAGTAAAATCCCAAACTCCCGTACACGATCTAAGATAGAGACATACATAACACCGAGAATCCCAACAAAAATTACACTCATAACAATAAAAAAGCTTATTTGATTAAACTTTTTGAATATTTGTTCTGTCTCTTTGAGTTGTGGATAGAGTTCTGTGAAACTCTGAACATTTAAGTTTGGAAACTCTTGTTGTATCCTCTTTTGCAGTCCTGCATCATCTGTATGTTTACTCATGAGTGCTATCTGTGTTGCCGAGTTTTTCTCAAGAGAGAGAAGCTGATTTAATTTTTCTCGTGCTATATATAACCCCTGTGGATCAAGAGAGACATTTGTCGTATGGATGATGGCTTTGATGCGAAAAGCGACAGATTGGAGTTGGTGTTTGCTATCTTGCATGGAAAAAATAAGTTTTGAGTGAAGATGTACACCTAACTTTTTAGCAAGTTCATTCCCAATAAAAATGCCATTTTTCCCAAAATCAAGACTCCCCTCTTGTAAAAAGTCACTAAACTTACCAAACTGCTCTTCTGCTTGTAAATCAATTCCTATAAGTTTCGCTGGTCTTGATTTTCTTGCAGTCTGTACAAGTCCACTGCTCTCTATGCGCCATAGAGCCTCTTTTACACCAGTAAGATTTTTTAACTTACTGACTTTTTTATCTGCATCATTTATGTGAAAACGAATATCACCCTCTATGCGATACTTTTTTGCAAAAAGGGAGATATCTCCAGAGTCACTGCGTTTTGTTTTCTCTATCATATGTACAGTCATACCATCATAGAGACCCTCAAGAGTTATCATTATAGCCATACTTACACCTATCATCACTATAAGTAAGATGGCACGGCTTCTACGCAAAAAAGCATTTTTATATGCCAAATGTAAAATAGTTTTAAACATGTTGTGTCTCCTCAATAGGAGTAAAAGAGCGTACATAATAGATAGGGTAAACAATACTTAAAAGATTGAGTGCGAAGAGAAAAAGGCTATTATAAAAAACAGTAAGTGGATCAAAGAGTGTAGGCACTTTATCTGAAACAACACCATAAGATTTATACATCTCACTCATCCCCTCAATCACAATAGGGTGTATCTGAAAATAGTATGCTGTGTAGGCACCAAGTGGGAGCGCAAAAACAAAAGCGAAAAGTGTTAAAAGTAAAATCTCTAAGAGAAGTAGTAGAGAAATTTTATTATCACTCACACCTATGGAGCGAAGTACACCGAACTCTCTAAGTCGTGCATTGATATTGATAAAACCATAAATCATGATAACAAAAAATATAACAATAAAAAAGAGTCCCATAGAGATGTATCCAAAAAGGCTGTCAATCTCCATAAGTTGCACCATTGATTTCATAAGTGTTTGCCATCTATAGAGTTGCAACTCTTGAGGGAGTTTCTTCTCTACTTTTGTTGCAACTGCATCATTGTGTTTAAGATTTTCTGCCATAGCTACAATATATGTAGCCATATTTTTAGAAAAAAAGAGAGTATCAAAATAGTCTCGATTCATAAAAGCACTTTGTGAGTCAAATTCGTACATCCCTGTTTTAAAGAGTCCACATACCTCAAAGAGTTCAGCTACAAAGGAGTAGTCAACTGCTGAACCAACAAAAGAGAGGGTATCACCGAGATGCAGATGCAGCTTTTGCGCGAGGTTCTCACCCATGTAGAGACAAGCACCATGCGTGTTGTACTCGCCTTGAGTGAGTGCTTTTTTCAGTTCAGAGAGTTTCTCTTCTCTGTTAAAGTCTATACCTGTGAGCATAATGGGATGAGAGTATGTTTTGCTAGAAGCGATACCAAAAGTCTCAAGCCTTGGGGCAAAAGCTTTTAAACCTTTCGTATCTGCTAAAATTTGCAGAGGTTTTCTTGTATCTCGAATGAGATAGTCATAACCCCCTTTACTACGGTACTCTTTTTGATAGATTTGAAAGGAGCCTGTATATACATTGAGCGCATTTTGAAGCATACTTTGATGCGAACCATTCATAAATGCAACATATACTATAAAAAGATACAAAGAGACAAAAGTGAGTAAAAAAGTAGTAAGTGAACGCCCCTTGTAAAAAAGAATATTTTTAATAGCGAGTGAAAACATCATATACCTCAGTTTGAAAAGCGCTTGAGCGCACTTTTTGAAAAGTATGCGGGATTGATAGGTGCATCATATTTCGCTTCTTTTATCTGAAGTGTTGTTTTATGCTTGGGTGCATCAAAAGGTTGGATAATCCAAAGAGTAGGTAGATAGTAATTACCATACTTCTTTACATCCTTATAAACAAAACTTCGTACCTTTTTACCATCATCGTCAAAGTATATCTCTTCTTGACTTGTATATGTTTTTGTGTCAACAGTTGTGATAATTTTCCCCCATACAACAGCTGCATCCGCTTTTGGTGTTAAGAGGATGGTTGCTAGAGTTCCTTTTTTTTCAAGCATTTTTGCTGTGTAGTCTTTGACAATAGAACTCTGTTTTACAAGGTCATCATTTGTTATATCGCTTCCCATCCACTTTTGGAGCATCATAGAGGGCGGGATTTTAATGATGCGCTCTATTTTAGGTATGTACTGCCACATCTGTCCATGAAGACTTAAAAAGGTGATGCCGTAATCTTTTGAAGGGGAGAGTATTTTAACAAAGTTCTTTTTGCTCCCCTCAGAGTAACTCTCTAACACCATATTTCTTTCATAGTAATCTGTTTGAATACTCATAGCGATTTTAAGATAAAGAGTTTTTCCTCGCATATTTTGATCAACTTTTTTGATGATATCTTCTGCCTCTGAAGCAAAAATAGCTGTTGATAGAAAGATAAATAGTAGTAAAACTTTCATTTTAAACCCTCGTATTTATTATGACTACTCAGTCATTTAAAGAATAGTAACCTTATTTTTACAATAAGTCAAGAAGTTTAATCTATTTATGACCAAAAAGTCATTAAAATGTTACAAAGGAGTTTAGATGCCAAAAATCGTAGATAAAGCTGAGATGAGAACAACGATAATCAATGCTGCTTTAGCTGCTTTTGTCTCTAAAGGTTTTCAACACACATCTATGAGTGCTATTGCAAAAGAGGCACATATCGCCAAGGGTACACTCTATCTCTATTTTCACTCAAAAGAGGAACTTGTTGAAGTGATGATTGAGAATCATTTTTTATCTCTAAAAGAGAAACTCTCTACACCTGCATCACTAGATACACTAGAGAAGTTTTTAGCACAGCTTGAGATAGCCTTACTTCCAACACAAGAGGAAGAGGCACTCGTTCCTATCATGTTTGAAGCGATAGGGTCACTTTTCGTCTCTGAAGATTTTTCTCTAAAGTATAAAAACTTTTCAAATGAACTAGAAGAGTGGTATGCAAACATACTCAAAGAGCTACAGAAAAAAGATGAGATACTCCCTACTATAAACCCTTCCATTTTTAGTAGAATACTACTAGGAATGACAGATGGCATAATTATGCATAAGTGTTTTTTAGAGATAGAATCAGAGAGTTATAAACAGATGTGTACAGAGATAGTACACCTAGTAAAAAAGGGTTTGGAGAAGAGAGATGATTAAACAGCTTTTACATCATAATAAAGAGGTTTTGATATACGAAGTGACACAAAAGGTAGATATAGCAGAAGAGAACGAGTGGTTAGAGCAGTTAAACGAGTATATAAAACAGAAGCATAAAGTTCGTATATTAATTATCTTAGGTGCAGATGCACGGTGGAGTGTTAGAGCTGGAATAGAAGATATAAAATGGTATTTTACCCATTTGAAGCATATAGAGAAGATGGCTATCGTTTCAGAAAGTAGCTTGTGGAAATGGTGTATAAAAATTAATATATTTGCTAAAATATTTGGGACAGAAGAGAGGTACTTTAGTGTAACTCAAACGGATAAGGCACTTGATTGGTTAAGTGATTAAAAGAAATAGCAGAGATTACTACACATGCCTATAACAAAGAAACAAGTTGAGAGGATGGCAATCAACTGCTTACAAATTTCTTGGAATATACCTAAAAGGGCTAGAAGACATAAACAAAAGGAGTAGTTATGCTTGAGCAATCTTACAGATTTTCAACACCCCTTGTAAGTTTAAGTAGCTGGAGAGTTGCGCCTCTGCCTGAGTATATAGAGCTAGAGGCAGTACGAGAGTTTGGACGTACTCCTGTAGTTGCAGAGTGTTGTGGAAAAAAGTGGGCAACTTCACTCTGGACAGATAAAACTGGTAAGACAATGCTTCCTATCCCTAAAAAGATTCGGGGTAGGCTTGATGCAGGAGATGTTGTGGAGGTCTATTTTGAGTTTGATTATAAGAGATTTTAGAGAATAGCACTATGCCAAAGAGTTGAAAATACATCTATAGCCTCTTTTAACTCCTTTTCATTAAAACCTCCAAATCCCATGCGGAGTGCTTCAAACTCACCTCCACTTCGCTCTTTTGCAAAGTAGAGTTTCATACTTCTTTGCTCTGCTAAAGTTTTTAACTTCTCCATATCAAAGGCTACTGATGGGTTTATAAGTATGGCGAGTCCTGCGCCTTGTGCTTCAATCTTAAAAGTGCTACCAAGTTTTTCATTGAGCAGTTTTTTTAAAAGAGTGTGCTTCTTTTTGTTTATAGTGCGTATCTTTCTTAAGTGCCTCTCCCAATGCCCCTCTGTCATAAAAATTTCTAGTGTTTTTTGTATATTCAGAGAAACTCGTGGAAAATATGCATCATATCTTTGTTTATAAAGCTTTAACAGTTGCAGAGGTAGAATCATATAACTGACTCGTAGTGCAGGAGAGAGTGATTTTGCAAAGGTGCCGAGATAGATGACTCTGTCATGAGTATCTAGACCTTGCAAAGAGGGAAGTGGACGATTGTCGTATGCAAGTTCACTATCATAATCATCTTCGATGATAAAACCTTTTATACTCTCAATATGATGCAATATCTTTAATCTGTTTGCTACTGGAATAGTTACACCAGTTGGGTAGTGATGTGCAGGTGTTGTGTAGATAAGTTGTGCCTTGGATTTTTTAAACTCTTCTATCTTGACACCATCTCCATTAACTTGTATGCTCTCTATTTTATAGCCATACTCGTAAAAAACGCTTCGTGCTACATGATACCCCGGCGCTTCCATCCCTAAAGTGCTAAACTTATCTTTTAAAAGTTTTGCGATGATGCCCATTGAGTCACTAAAACCAGAACAGATTACAACTTGAGTGCTACTACACTTTACACCTCGCAAGGAACGAAGGTAAGCACTTATCTCCTCTCTTAGCCCATACTCCCCTTGCCCATCTCCATACGAACCAAAATCAAGTGCAGAGTTGAGTGCCTTGTTCGAGCAGCGTTTCCAAGTTTTAAGAGGAAAATCTTCTGCCTTTAGTTGTGCAGGAAAAAAATCATATTTGTACTCTTTTTTCTCTTGCGTGTGATGCAAAGAAGTTGATGTTTTCCTTGTGTCGCTGTAAAGCAAATCAGCTACATAGTAACCACTCTTTGGGCGAGACTCTATCAAACCCTCAGCATAGAGTTGCGAATAAGCTGACTCAACAGTTGTTTTACTGATGTTATAAAGTGATGCTAATTTACGGATGGAGGGAAGTTTTTCTCCAACTTTTAATCTTGTAGATATATCCTCTTTGAGAGCTTTATAGAGTTGAATATGAAGTGGCTCTTGAGCATTTTTATCAAGCTGATACAAATCTGTCCTTCTATTTTTCAAATAAATTGTATCTTTTAAAGAGTACAAATACTTTATATAATAGCACAAAATTATTAAAAGGAGAAAAGTTGAAACAGATATTTGAAATCAAAGATGCCAAAATGATAGAAGAGTTTTTAAGCGAACAAGAGTATGGAGTCTTAGCTCTATCTATGAACGACAGACCCTATAGTGTTCCTTTAAATTTTGTAAAAGTAGGTGATGCTCTCTATTTTCATGGTGCAAAAAAAGGAAAAAAAGTTACAATGATGCAAAATAATAGCTATGCATCATTTAGCGTAGTAAAATCACACTCTATGATACAATCTTATTTTAGCTCAAAAGATGCCTTAGCCTGTCCTGCTACACAATTTTTTCAATCTGTCATTATTGATGGTAAGATTACATTTGTAGAAGAGTATGAAGAGAAAGTGATGGCAATGAGTGCATTGATGCAAAAACTCCAACCTGAGGGAAAATATAAACCCTTAAGTGAAGATATATACAAAAAGGCACTAAACGCAACCCTAGTCTATAAGCTCAACATAGAAGAGTGTAGAGCAAAATATAAATTTGGACAACATCTATCTAAAGAGCGTTTTGAGATGATAATAGAGCATTTACAAGAGAGAAATAGAGAGAGTGATAAGGAGACAATACAAGAGATGAAGAGATTATATAAGGAAGTGGTGTGAGCAAAAATTTCTATACTTTGCCACAAGCTATGTATAAGCTAGATGCTATAAAGGTTATATTAGCAAATAAAAACAACTCTATTTTGTATAAAAAACTTGATAAGAGTATGCTCAATATGGAAAAAATTATTGTTTCACACTCTCTTGTCTATGTGAAATCAGGTAGAGTTGAAGTGCAAACCTATGATTATGAGAAATTTACTGTAAGTGAAGGAGAGATGCTTTTTATGCCAAGAGATAGTTATCTTATCTCTGATTATGTAAAAGAGGAGCGTGAGATGGAGGTCTATTTATTCTTTTTTGATTATAGCCTTGCATCAGAATTTCTTCAAAATAACACCATTAAAAAACAGAGCGATAAATCAAAGATTTTAAAACTTACACTCTCTCATAATATTTTGAATTATATGAGTTCATTGGAATCAATACAATACAAAAATAAAGATAACCTCGAACTATTGAAAATAAAGCTCTCTGAACTTTTACATTTGATTTGTGAAGAAAATGAAGAGTTTCTTGCAATTTTACAGGCGCAAGAGAGTAGTAAAACAGATATTGAAACCTATATGCAAGAGCATTATGATAAAAACTTAAGCGTAAGTGAGTGGGCAACCCTGTGCGGATACCCTCTCTCAACATTTAATAGAAAATTTAAAAAAAAGCATCATATCTCTCCTAAGCAATGGATGCTAAAACAAAATATGAAACTTGCAAAAGAGGCACTAGATAAGGGTTCAAGTGTAAGTGAGTGTGCTGCTACTTTTGGCTATAGTAATACCTCAAACTTTATAAAAGCGTTTAAAGATATATATAAAATCACTCCAAAACAGTACGCAATGAGCGAAAATCACTCCTTTTGACACTCTATAAGTAGAAATCATTTCATAATTTTTCTATGATACTTCTATAACTACATAGGAGAAAAGAATGAAAAAATTCTTATTTATATTGGTATTAATAGGTTCGATGGTTTGCGTGAATGCAAAAGAGGTGAATGTTTTAAATGTACTCGATAAATAAGTAAGATGGCATAAATAACTTCATAGTCAATGGCTTGAGAAGGTATGAGATACAAGGCGAAAGCAAGCAGGAGCTACTAGTAGCTTCAAGGGCTTTTAACGCAGTAGCTCGTGCCTTCTCAAGCTACCCGTAGGGCAACATTTATAAGGCTCATTTTCTGCGTTGAACTTCACTTAACGATGCTAGCATCGCCAAGCAAAGTTCGTCTTGAAACTAAACCTTTTAAATGTTGTTGACTATGAAGTTATTTATGCCATCTTACTTATATAGCAGCATGGAATGAGCATAATGTAGAAAAAATAGACTCTTTTTATGCAGATGATGTCACTTGGTATGATTTGGGGTATGACTATACTACACGAGGGAAAAAAGATGTAAGTGAGGCAATTATTGCTGCTTTTTTAGGTTCTGTTGATGGTATGTACTGGGTACGAAATGATGCAGTACTCATAAGTAAAAATACGCTTGTTTATGAATGGGTTTATGGAGGAGTATTTAATGGTAAATGGGAAGGTACAACAATCCAAAATAAGAAGTTTGAAATCAAGGGAGTGAGTATCACTACTGTAAATCAAGATGGTAAAATCATATCTCAGAAAGATTATTACAACTTATTAGATTTAAAAAAACAGCTTGGATTACTCTGAGATAACCCTAAGCCTAAGGAAGATTTATACTCCTGGGACCGTTCAAAAATCTGTGTCAATGGGGTAAAATAACAAATACCCAAGGAAAGACACATGAAGATAGAAGTAGATGTTGAGCAATTTGCTCAAGATATTAAAGCAGGTA
>JALWSY010000099.1 GCA_027083035.1 Sulfurimonas sp.
AGATAGAGCAGATAGCTAAAATCTCTGACCATATAGTTTTTAACTCTCCAAACCAACTTAAACGATTTCTTTGGAAAGTCAAAGAGATAAATCCAAAAATCCAAATAAGCCTACGAATAAACCCTGAGGTCTCCTCTTCGCCAAAAGATATTTATAACCCATGTGGAGTCTATTCAAGACTAGGTACCACTCTTGCAAATATTGATGCAGAGATGTTACAAGAGGTCGATGGACTTAACTTTCATGCTCTGTGTGAGCAAAATGTTGACGCACTAGAAGCAGTTTTAAAAGTTTTTGAGGCAAACTTCTCAAAATATTTTCAAAATTTGAAGTTTATCAACTTTGGTGGGGGACATCATATCACGAAAAAAGGGTATGATATTGAGAGATTAATTTGGATAATCAAAGAATTTCGTCAAAAATATGGAGTTGAGGTATATTTAGAACCGGGAGAAGCAGTCGGTTGGGAGAGTGGCTACTTGGCTGCAACTGTTTTAGATATAGTGCAAAATGGTATGCCAATTGCCATTCTTGACACCTCTGCAGAGGCACATATGCCAGACACCTTAGCTATGCCCTATCGTGCAGAAGTAAGAGGAGCAGGAGAGCCAAATGAGAAAAAATACACCTATCGTTTAGGAGGTAACACCTGCTTGGCTGGAGATATTATGGGAGATTACTCCTTTGACGCACCCCTTAAAGTGGGTGATATCATTATCTTTGAAGATCAGATTCACTACACTTTTGTAAAAAATACCACCTTTAATGGCATTAAACTTCCCTCTTTAGTGCTTCAAAAGGAAGATGGAAGGATTGAGATAGTTAAAGAGTTTGGGTATGAAGCATATAGAGATAGATTATCTTGAGAAATCCAACTCTCTCTTTGTATTCCTTAGTGCCAATTTTAGCAGTTCGTTTGACAGTTGCTAAAAAAGCCACATACACTATAAATAGTTTAATCAAAATATCTTCTTAATTCTTCATCAGTGTTTGCATTGTGAAGGAGTCTTGCATCATCACTTACAATGCGTACTCCTTTTTTTGTAGATTCTATCCATTGGTCAAGTCGTGTCGCTTTTGATGTCAAGAGTGCTTCTCTCATAGAGGATTGTATCATAATCGGTGGTGCGTTTTTCTCTTTATATGATGCAGTAGCGATGGGACTCTCAGACTTTATTAGTTGTTCAAAGAGCTCCTTTTTCGCTAAAGGACGATCAATATGACAGAAAATAAGTCTCTTTGCATCAAGAAGCTCAAAAGCTCTTTTAACAGAGGAGAACATTCCTTCGTGATAGTTTGGGTTTTCTATGATTTTTACATCTTCTTTGATGCATGATGCAATCTTTTTCGCGGCATATCCTAAAACTACAACTACCTCATAGCCATAAGAGAGTAGTTGTTCTATCTGTATGTTGATGAGGTATTCACCCTTAACTTTGTAGAGTTGTTTAAGTCCTGTAGCTCTTTTTGACTCTCCTGCTGCAAGGAGTACAACGATACTCATTGCTTAAAACTCTCTAGTGCTTCTATAATCATATTGAGAAGAACACGGCTGCGGTACTCTTTTGTGGAGCGAAAGGAACCTGATGGGGCTATATCTTTACTAAGAGCCTCTTGGAGTGACTCTTTTGAGAACTCTTGAGTATTGAGAAGCTCTTCACTATGTCTAAAACGCATAACATAGGGGTTTACGGAGGCACCGCTTAAGAAGTAGCCATCTCTGTTATGCACTATTGCCAAACTTACCTTAGAGATGTTCAGATTTGCTCTGGCTCCAACTTTTCTGTAGTAGTGTTTATGCTCAAGCAGAGGGATTGTGAAAGAGCCAATCAGCTCTCTGTTGAGATTGAGTTTTTTAAAGCCTTGAAAAAGTTCATGGATAGGAATGGTTCGTTTTTTATGTCTGCTCATCAGTACAACCTCTGCACGCAGTACGAGAAGTGGTGCTATTAAATCTGCTACGGGGGAGTCATTGGCTATATTGCCACCAAGGGAGGCGACATTACGAATCTGATGAGAAGCAAAGCTGCTGCACGCCTCACTTAAGAGTGGGAGATACTCTCTTATATTTGCATCATGCAAGAGCGTGGTTATGGAGGTGAGTGCGCCTATCTCTAAGGTGTCACTATTTTGTTTGATGTACTTAAGTTCGTGTAAATGGCTTATATCTATGATACCTTTTATGGAGTCGCTTTTTATCTTCAAAGCTAAATCACTCCCACCATGAAGGAGAGTGAAGCTAGGATTTGCATCAATAAGCTCTGTTGCATGGGTGGTGTTTTCTGCGCGTAAGTAGGTCATTTCATACTCTTTTGAATAGCTTCTACTATCTTGTAGTACCCTGTACATCTACAGAGATTTCCATCTAGTGCGTCTTGGATGGCTTTTGCATCTCTGTTATGCTCATGCGTGATATACTCCTGTCCGCGTAGTACAAAGCCACTTGTGCAAAAGCCACACTGAATAGCACCACAGCTCTCAAAGTTTTCGCGAAGGAGTTTTGTCTCCTCTCGCATACCCTCTAAAGTGACAATCTCGGCATCTAGCATCTGGGGTGCTAAAAGCAGGCAGGAGTTTACAAGTTTTCCATTAAAAAAGAGAGAGCAGGCACCACACTCACCCTCACCACACCCCTCTTTTACAGAGGTAAATCCTAGCTCTCGTACGATATCAATCGCTCTCGTGGTTACTTCTGCATCAAAGCTAAACTCTTTTGCGTTAATTGTACATTTTATCTGCATAATCTCTCCACATCTTCAGGTAGTATAGGGATGGCATCTATCTTGACATCAAGAGCATGACATACTGCATTGGCAACAGCTGCTGCAGGTCCATCCATAGGCAGTTCACCTAAACCCTTTGATGATGCATTTGTGTTTAAAAAAGCTATCTCAATCTTTGGCATATCTGCTGCCATTGGGATAGTGTAGTCACTTAAATGCAGGTTCTTGACTCTTCCTTGTTCATATACGAGGCGTTCATAGAGGGCATACCCAATCCCCTGAGCAATACCTCCTGCTACCTGTCCTTCGGCTAAAGTGGGATTAATCACCTCACCAACATCATTATAAGCATAAAAGTTTGTTACTTTGACCTGATAAGTCACAAGGTCAACATCTACCTCTGCAACATAGCAAGCCAGAGAGTAGTCGCTGTAGCCATTTCCATAGAACTTCTCTTCATCCCACTTTATATGTTGGGGTTTTTGGTATTGGGCTTCGAAGCGTTCCACTCTATTTTTTCCAAGATAACTCTTGACGCTTTTTTTATAGGAGTGAATGTCATTATACTCCTCAAGAGCATTTTTTATCTTTTTTGCTGCTTCTTTTAATAGAGTTCCTACTATCATTACTGTTCTTGAAGCTATGGTTGGACCACTATCTGCGACCTCTTTTGTATTTGGTGTGTGGTAGGAGAGAAACTCTAGAGGAATGTTGAGAGTATCTGCAACTATCTGAGGAAGTGCTGTCATGGCACCTTGCCCCATCTCTACACTACTAATCTTAATCTCTATTTGACCCTCTTGATGTAGTTCAAGCCACACTTTTGATGCTAAAAAGGTCTCACCAAGACCAATAAAACCGGCTCCATGCATAAAGAGTGCCATACCTATGCCTTTTTTGGTCATACTTTTTAAGGTTTTCTTTCTATGTTTTGCATCAAAGTTACTCGCCTCTCTTACTGTTTCAAAGAGAGTCTTTATCCGTTTATACTCTTCTATCTTAGCATTAGTGACACTTTTTGAATTTTTTGTTGGTAGGTTTATCTCTCGAACCTGTAGAGGTGAGAGAGAAAGCTCTGTTGCAATATCGTCAATATGTCGCTCAATTCCAAAGATGGCTTGTGGCGCTCCAAATCCTCTAAAAGAGCCATTTGGAGGAGTGTTCGTAGCGTAGGAGTTTGAAGTGACTTTTATATACTCACAATCATAAAATCCAGCGATATGCAGGACTGCACGTGCTTGAACTATAGGTGTAAGCGTACAGTAGGCACCGCCATCTAACGCTATCTCTATCTCTAAACCATAAAGCTTCCCTGCATCATCAAAGTAGCTAGTAAACTGCATCTTGGCAGGGTGTCGTTTTGTTGTGTAGGCTATATCATCACTTCGATTATAGATGAGTTTCACATCCTTTTGGGATTTTTCACTTAGAAGATAGACAAAAGCTGCCATGATGGAGGGATAATCCTCTTTACCTCCAAAAGCACCACCTGTAGGAGCTTGTTCTATCTCTACTTTTTTACCCGTTAAAATCTCCAAAGCAGATTCCACATAAAATGGACACTGCATAGAGCCAATAATCTTTATCTCATTATCACTATACCTAGCAATCATACTCTGTGTCTCAAGATAGAGCTGTTCTTGATGTGGAGTAGAATATGTTCTAGTAATCGTGTTGAGGGTGGAGAAATCTGGCGCAACTCCCTTAGAGGTATTAATACTCTTGTAGATATTATCCTCACCAAAGATTATGTTTTTTCTCGCCTGTGCCTCTTGGAGTGTGTAGAGTGCATCAAACTCCTCATACTCTATAAAGATATGCTTTTTTGCTTCATATAAAGCCTCTTTTGATTTGTGTGCCAAGAGGAGTATAGGCTCCCCAATAAAACGGACTATATCTTCAGCTAGAAAGGGCTGATCATCGATTAAAAGAGTGTTTTTGTTACTCCCTTTGATATCTTTGTGAGTGACAAGAGTAAATTTTGAAAAGTCAAAATCTGCATCATATTCTATAGATAAAATCCTTCCATACGCCACTGAGGAGCGAACTACATCCGCATGCAACCCCTCAAACTCCAAATCATCACTATATCTAAGTGAGCCATCAGCTTTTGTACTTGCATCAACTCTCTGTATGGATTTTCCTATTGTTTTCATCATGCGTAGATTATAACCTTTTTTTTCTTAAGTTTTTTCTTATTAAAAATTAAATAATTTCAACTAATATTTAT
>JALWSY010000100.1 GCA_027083035.1 Sulfurimonas sp.
ACCGCAAATTTGTTCCTTACTCTGCGTCAAAAAAATGTTCACATACTGTAGTATGCTTCACAGTCTTTTTTCCTTGATTAAGAAAAAATTGAATATTTTAGTTTAAAAATGGTGTCCTGTGATGGATTCGAACCATCGGCCACATCATTAAAAGTGACGTGCTCTACCAGCTGAGCTAACAAGACTTATGCCTCTTATTGTTAAGAGGTCGAAATTATAGACAAATAGATTTTATATGTCAAGGGATTTAGAGAGAAATTTAAAAAAATGTCTCTTTATCGATTAAAATCAACATTTTTATGGCATACAGCGCACTCTGCTGCTGTACATAATTTCTATCTCCAAAGAAGTGAAGATGTTCTTCTTTATGCACATTATGGCTTCTTACGCCGATGTAAACAGTTCCCACAGGTTTCTCGGCAGTTCCCCCACCATCACCAGCTATACCGCTTATAGAGAGTGTGTAGTCAGCACTACTGACATTCATAGCCCCTTCACTCATCTCCTCTACAACCTCAGCACTTACCGCTCCATTTGCCACAAGTGTCTCATGGGATACCGCAAGCCAATTCTCTTTAAGCGCATTAGAGTATGTGACGAGTGAGCCATCTAAGATATTTGATGCACCATTGTTCTTTGTAAAGTAGTAAGCCAATAATCCCCCTGTACAACTCTCTGCAAAACTAACCCGTTTGTTTTCTCTGCTGAGTCGCTCTATGATGTAGGCAACAACATTTGAAGATGCAATAAGTTTCTTTGGTAGAAGTTTTTTGGCACCATGAATAAAGTTCGATATATCCCCATAACGCTTAGAGAGGATGTCAACTTGCAGCCACCCTTCCACGATTTCCGTCACTTCAAACTTTACTTCATAGGTTTGTGCAATGGGAGTTAAAATAGTCACTATACTCTCTTTACTCTCATCAAAAAGATGTACCCTAGCCTCTGTTTCTCTATTTTGCAGTAAGAGCTGAGGCATTTTTTGATTTTCATCTATCTGAATAACATTCACTACTGCATCATTATACTCCAAAAGATAGGAGCGCTCCTCATAGAGTGTTGCTTTTTGGGGCATAAGCATGGCATCTTTAAGAACTTGATTGTCACTTGTTGCTGTTGCAATAAGTTTGCCGACAGTTGAGAAGTTCTTTTTGCTTGTCACGATGATGAGTCTATCACTCGAATTCAGTTGCTCTTCTATATATAGGAAAAGAGAGTTATCACTACTTGGGAAAAATGTTATTGTATCTATGAGTGAATTTTCACTCTCTATTGAGCGCAAGACATACTCCTGCAGCGGTTTGTTGTAAATAAACTTATTTCCTATAAATATCAGATGCAACTTCATACTTTTTCCTCTCGTCGGTTCTTCTCTTCACATAATTGTACCTTTTATTAGATTTTAATTAGATAAAAGGTACAATCCCGAAAATCTGATACACTTTATGAGGCATAAATGGACTACAAAGATACACTACTACTACCTACTACAAGTTTCGCGATGCGTGGAAACCTAATCAATAACGAACCGAAGCGATATGCTGCATGGGATGAGAAAAAGATTTACGAGAGAATGAAAGCGAACCGAAGAGGCGCGCCGAAGTTCACTCTTCATGATGGACCTCCTTATGCAAACGGTCATATTCACATAGGTCATGCACTCAACAAAGTCCTTAAAGATATCATTATTAAACATAACTATTTTAACGGTAAATCTGTGCGTTTTACTCCGGGTTGGGATTGTCATGGACTACCAATCGAGCAACAGGTTGAGAAAAAACTCGGCGGCAAAAAGAAAAAAGAGCTTTTAGAGACAGCAGAGATTCGTAAACTCTGTCGTGAACACGCTGCAAAGTTTGTCGATGTACAAAGAGAGGAGTTTAAAACACTCGGCATCATAGCTGACTGGGAGAAACCCTATGTTACTATGGACTACAAGTTTGAAGCAAATATCTACCGTACACTCTGCTCCGTTGCGAAAAAAGGACTACTTATTGAGCGAAGCAAACCTGTCTTTTGGTCATGGGCGGAGAGAACTGCACTTGCTGAAGCGGAAGTAGAGTATGAAGATAAAGAGTCTCACTCTATTTTTATCGCTTTTGAGCTAGATGATGATGCAAAGAGAAAGCTCAACATAAATGGCAAAGCAGCACCTGTTATCTGGACAACAACACCTTGGACTATCCCTGCAAATACAGGTATCTCTATGAATCCGCAAGAGGAGTATGTGCTTACAGATAGCGGCTTTATTGTTGCCAAAAAGCTTCTTAACTCACTCATAGAAGATGGTGTCCTTAGTGGAAAAGCTGTACAGACTTTTGCAGCAAAAGAGTTTGAAAACCTTGAAGCTATCAACCCACTCAATGGCAGAAAATCTCGCATCGTCTTAGGTGAGCATGTTTTAATGGATAGCGGTACAGGATGTGTACATACTGCTCCGGGACATGGTGAGGATGATTACCGTGTCGGACTTGTTTATGAGTTGGATGTGGTTATGCCTGTTGATGAGACGGGTTGTTTTGATGCAACAGTAGTTCGTGAGAAACTCATTCCAAATGCAGAGGAGTTTGTAGGACGCCATATCTTTAAGTCCAATGATGAGATTATAGAGCTTATGGGCGATGCAGTTTTAAAGGTCAGCAAATTTACCCACTCCTACCCACACTGCTGGAGAAGTCATACACCGCTTATCTTTAGAGCAACGCGTCAATGGTTTATAAGTGTTGATGAGAAACCAGAGGGGCAAGATGCAACACTGAGAGATATCGCTCTGAGTGAGATAGAAAAAACTCTTTTTGTGCCTGAGAGTGGTCGAAACCGTCTTACTTCTATGGTAGCAAATCGTCCTGACTGGTGTATCTCTCGTCAGCGTGACTGGGGTGTGCCTATCGCATTTTTCAGAGTAAAAGCTACGGGTGAAGTGCTGCTTGATGAGAAGGTACTCAACTTTACTGCTATGATTTTTGAGATGCAAGGAAGCGATGCATGGTACTCTATGGATATACAAGACCTTCTCTACCCCGGTTCTGGATACAAGGCTGATGAAGTTGAAAAGGTGACAGATATCTTAGATGTCTGGTTTGATAGTGGCTCTACTTGGAACTCTGTACTCAAGTCTCGTAACTATGATGCAGGAGAGTATCAGGCTGACCTCTATGTAGAGGGATCAGACCAGCACCGTGGTTGGTTCCAATCTTCACTCTTTTTATCTGCTGCTGTTGAGCATAAAGCCCCTTACAAAGGTGTCTTAACGCATGGCTTTACTGTTGATGAGAAGGGCGAGAAGATGTCTAAGTCTAAGGGAAATGTTATCGCCCCGGACAAAGTGTTAAAAGAGTATGGAAGCGAAATTCTTCGTCTTTGGGTTGCATCATCGGATTATCAGGGTGATTTGAAAATATCTCAGGGGATTTTGAAGCAAATTAGTGAGAACTACAGAAAGCTAAGAAACACTTTTAGAATTATGCTCGCAAATATCAATGACCTAGAGGAGCTTACACCGTATGAGAACATGGGCGCACTTGACAAGTGGATACTCCAAGTCGCTTCAGAGGTTTTTACAGAAGTACACAAAGCCTTTGATAACTATGACTTTGTAAATGGTATGAGCAGACTCAACAACTTTATAGCAAATGAGTTGAGTGGAATGTACATAGATATGACAAAAGACAATCTCTACTGTAACGCTCAAAATTCCCAAAGAAGAAGAGCATCTCAGAGTGCCATGGCACTTATCACACGCTCACTTCTTCTCTTAATGGCGCCAATACTTACCTACACAACAGATGAGATTGTGGAGAATGCACCAAAGATTGTAACAAATAATGCAGAGACTATCTTTGACATGACCTACACACCGATAGAGGCACAAAAAAGCCCTTTTGATGCAGAGTATATGATAAAAGCGCGTGAGGGCTTTGGTTCAGTTGTCGATGGACTCAAAAAAGAGAAAGTTATCAAATCAACACTAGAGCTTGTTATTCACACCGAGTCAAAAGTAGCACTTGATATGGACGCTACTGATGCAGAGGATTGGTTCGTTGTAAGTGGTGTTTTTGAAGATACACCGGATGAGGAGGTGCTTGGAAGCTTTAAAGTAGAGGATGACACCTTTGTAGTCTCTAAAGCAACTGCACACAAATGCCCTCGATGTTGGAAGTTTCAAGCAGAAAAAGAAGACGCGATTTGTAAAAGATGTGAAGAGGTAATTGTTTCGACAAATTCAGACTCTAGTCAAACATAAGCTGATGGAGATGTACTTGCCTAACTTCGCAGAACCAGTCTCACCCGCATTTATCTCAGTAACTATTGCTCTGATATTTGTCGGGGTTGGGGTTGGAATCTATCTGGTGAAGAAGTTTAAATAACCTTTTTATCAACTCTTCACAAATAGAGATTCTTCTCTATTGGACACTACCAAATAAATTAAATACTACGAAAATATATTTACAGTAATCAATTTATGAATTTATGAGTAAAGATAAGATAGAATACAACCCAATAGAACGATGAAAACTAGATTATTTAGAGATATTTAATTATTATAAAATGAACAAAGGAAAAATGTGGATTATTATAAACAGATAAGAAACATTACAAAAGATATTCCAACTACGGTAGTAGATTTTTCCATAGCTAGAGATAGAACAAATCCACCGACACAGGCATCATCTAATTTTATTACAAACAAAGAACAAGGTGATTGGGCAGAAGATTTAATATTTAGAGCTATAAATGAAACATCAAAAAATTATGTAGCAGTTTTAGATATGGTAAATCTGATGATTTGATTGCGGGAGATAAAGGTTTTGATGAATTTTATAATAATTTTCAAGATGAATTAGACACAATAGGGAAGAGACCTGATTTATTAATTTTTAAAAAAAGTGATTTTGAGGATAGCTTGGGATTCAATATAAGTAATCTTGAACATACTAAAATTACAAA
>JALWSY010000101.1 GCA_027083035.1 Sulfurimonas sp.
AATATAAGTAATATTGAACATACTGAAATTACAAATTATGTAAAAAAAGCTATTGCAGGTTTAGAAATTCGTTCAAGTGCTTTTTTGATACAAAAATATGAAAAGGAAATGAACGATAGAACAAATCATTATTTAAAAATTGTTTTTGAAATAAAAAATAAAATTTTAACTGATTATAGAGAGTTGTTAGAACAAAAAGGTAAGAAATATATAGATATCTTAGAAAGTATCACAGAAGACAACGTTCAAATTATAAATTTTAGAAGACCTAGTTGGAATGCAACAGAAAGGTTATCAACCTTGACAAGTTTATTTAAAGAACTCAAAGAAGCTATAACAATAATTCAGAAAAGAGACTATTTAAGCATTACCCCAAAAGTTGAAGATTTAAAAGTTGTGTATAAATGGATTGAAACATTTAATGTTCCCCATTTTTATTTTCAAGTATTTTTTGATAAATCTTATGCCATCTCATTTAAAAATATTTTACAATTAATTACAGAACCTGATAAAGAGGGTGAATATTATGAAATCAGCAAAGATATAAAAAATCAAAATAAAACAACCATTAAAATAAATACTAAAAAAACCACTCAAATAGCATATAAAATAGATGAACCAAAACATAAAAGTATTAGACGAGAGATGGGTAGAGGACGTTTATTATTTTATGTAACATTTGATGGTGGAACCGCATACCTTGACATAGACAATTTAAAACAATTATTAAATATAGATGATTTTTGATAATGTTAGCAGAAGAAAAATATATCCAAAAAATAGATATAAAACATCGAAAAAAATTTGCACAATTCTTCACACCACTACCTATTGCTGAATTTATGGTTAATTGGATATTTAAAGACAATAATATAAAAACTTTATTAGAACCAGCATTTGGACTTGGTATTTTTTCAAGATTAGCTTTAGATAAAAACAAAAATATAAAAATCAAAGGTTTTGATGTTGATAAGACTATTTATAGTAAAGCATCTGACAACTTTCAAAACAGTAATGTTGATTTGTATTTGGAAGACTATCTATATAATGATTGGAATAATAAATACGATGCCATTATCTGTAATCCACCATATTTAAAATTTCACGATTATAAAAATCTTGAAACTTTGACAGAGATTAAAAAAAAATTAGGTGTCAACTTAAGTGGTTTTACAAATATTTATACTTTGTTTTTATTAAAATCAATTTATCAATTAAATCAAAACGGAAAAATGGCTTACATAGTTCCATCAGAATTTCTAAATTCTAATTATGGAAAAAACATTAAGAAATATCTGCTAAAAAGCCAACTTTTAAAAGAAATTATAATTTTTGATTTTAAAGAAAATATTTTTGATAAAGCTATAACAACAAGTGCTATTTTATTTTTAGAAAAAACTCAAAGTAATACTCTAAACTTCACAAATATTGATAATATTTTTCAGTTAAATAATTTTGATAATGTTAAGAAAAAGAGTTATTCTTATGCAAATATCGATTATAACATTAAGTGGAAAAAATATTATCAAAAACAAAACAGTTTGAAATATAAAAACTTAATACCATTTAATTCGGTTGCTAAAGTAAAAAGAGGAATTGCAACTGGGGCAAATGAATACTTTGTATTTAATATTGAGAAAGCAAAGAAATACAACATCGATATAAAATATTTATTACCTTGTATAACGGCTTCTAAGGATATACTATTACCCATATTTACTAATAATGATTTTAATAATCTAATAAAGAAGAATAAAAATGTTTTTCTATTTAATGGAGTTAATAAACAAAATAATCATATAAAAGACTATGTTAGATATGGGGAGGAACAAAATATTCACCAAAGACATTTAACATCAAAAAGAAAACCTTGGTATAAGATAGAAAATCGACTTCCAGCACCAATTTTAGTTGGTGTTTTTAATCGTAAGGGTTTAAAATTTATTAGGAATGAAGCCAACATAACAACACTTACAACTTTTCATTGCATATATTTAACAGAGAATTTATTTCAAAATATTGATATAGACTTACTATTTGCTTATCTTTTAACAGATACTGCCAAAGAAATTTTCAATGATGATTCAAGAGAATATGGAAATGGATTAAAAAAATTTGAACCAAATGATTTAAATAATGCTAAAATATTAAATATATTTGATTTAGATGTATCTATAAAAAAGAAAATATTAAATCTATACAATCAATATAAAGATGAAGTTGTTAATAATAAAATTGAATCTCAAGCATTATTGCATGAGATTGATACGATACTACAAAATAATTTTAGTGATGTTAATAGTTCCTAAATATACATTTTGCTATAATCACCGCAATTATAATTAATACAGATAGGAAAATTAGTGATTACATTAAAAGAAGCGCTTACACTCAGTAAGGAAGAACTAGACAAATTTAAAGACGATTTAAAAGCAAAAATCGAAGCAAATCCTGAACTTAACGCATACATAGATATCAATAGTGTTGGTGATGGTGTGCCTATCGCCATCAAAGACAATATCCAAGTAAAAGATTGGTCTGTGACTTCAGGTTCTAAAATTCTTCAAGGCTATATCGCTCCTTACAATGCTACTGTAATCAATAAACTTACAGAGGCTGGTCTCTCTCCATTTGGTCGTGTCAATATGGATGAGTTTGCTATGGGTTCTACTACTGAGTCTAGTTTCTATGGAAAGACTCTCAACCCTATCAATCCTGAGCGTGTACCGGGAGGAAGCTCTGGTGGAAGTGCTGCTGCTGTGGGTGCTGGTCTTGCTATTGCAGCGCTTGGCTCAGATACGGGTGGCTCTATACGTCAACCTGCTGCTTTTTGTGGCATAGTTGGGATGAAACCTACTTATGGTCGTGTATCTCGTTATGGTCTAGGTGCGTATGCATCAAGTCTGGATCAGATTGGACCGATGACACAAAATGTTGAAGATGCAGCTATTTTATATGATATCATAAGTGGTAGTGATGCAAAAGACTCTACAAATGCACTCAAAGATGACAAAGTAACACCAAGCTTAAATCCTAAAAGAAAGCTCACTATTGCAACTCTTCCAAAGTACCTAGAGAATGCATCTCAAGACATAAAAACTGCTTACGCCAAAGCCATTGATGCACTCAAAGCACAGGGTCATACCATAGTAGAAAAAGAGATGCTCGATGCAAAGTTTGACATCTCTGCTTACTACATTACGGCAACTGCTGAAGCGACTACAAATCTCGCTCGTTATGATGGTGTGCGTTATGGAAACCGTGTAGAGGGAAAAAACTTAGAGGATACCTTTGTGCAGACACGTAGTGAGGGTTTTGGCGATGAAGTAAAACGCCGTATCCTACTTGGAAACTTTGTTTTAAGTAGTGGTTACTATGAGGCTTACTATGTAAAAGCGCAAAAGACACGCCATATCATTAAAGATGAGTATGCAAAAATCTTTGAGGATGTAGATCTTATCCTTTCCCCCGTTGCCCCTACTGTTGCACCGAAGTTTGGAGAACTTGCATCACCTATGGAGATGTATCTGAGTGATATCTACACTATCAGCGTAAACCTTGCTGGACTACCTGCCCTCTCGCTTCCTATTATGAAAAATGCTGAGGGTATGCCTGTAGGTCTGCAACTCATCGCCGCAGCGTATGATGAGCAGACACTCTTTGATGGCTCTCTCTCGCTTGAAGCAGCAGTAGGGTACAAAGCATAATGCTCTACACACTCATTCACACTATCCATATCTTCTCTGTATTTATCTATGGAGGGTTTCTTTTTGTAGATATTTTGTTTCTCTCAAAGATGAAGCAGACACTGAGTGAAGAGGAGCATACAAAAGCGCGCGAAGCTATAATGATGCATGTTCGTAAAGTCGTTCCCTATGCACTTATGGTTGCAGTTGCAACGGGTATTTTTATGTTTACACAAGTCTTTGGGGAGATAAAAGAGGAGGGAATGAGCACTTTTCAAATCGCTCTGAGCATCAAAGCTTTTCTTGGACTCTGGCTTGGCTTTCGTGGCATCAACCAAAAACTCTTTGGTATTAACCCTTGGGTATTTAAGTCGCACCTCTTTCCATTTAGTTTAGTCGTTATTATCATTCTACTTTCGCAGTTTATGTACTTATAAGCTGCTAACTTTTTTACCAGTTTATAAGTAAAAAGAGACTACAATTCCATTAAATAATTCAGGACTGATTTCTTCTTAACTTAACAGCCCTCCATTAGAATCTTTTTCTGGAGTTGTTAGTATATGTTTCAATTTGATACACTCTCTCTTATCTTTGTTGCCCTTATTTTACTGGGTGCGATTCCAAACATTTTCTACTCAAGTGGATATCTACCACATATCCAAAGAAAACTACACTATCAGTTACACTATTTTGCTTTTATATTCTCTATGCTTGGGGTTATAGTAAGTGCCAATGCTTTGGTCTTTCTCTTTTTTTGGGAGCTTATGAGCCTTACATCATGGCAACTTATTCTCACAAATGTTCAAGGAAAATCTACCATTAAAGCGGCACGCTTTTATTTTATAATGACACATTTTGGCTTTTTATTTCTACTTCTATTTTTTCTTATTGTGAGTGATGGGGAGCTTGAAATTAGCTTTAGTGCTATGAAACTTATTGCCTCGCACTTTACCTATCCTACCCTACTCTTTTTCTTTTTAGTGCTTGGATTTTTATCTAAGGCAGGAGCTGTACCTCTACATGTTTGGCTTCCCTATGCACACCCCGAAGCACCAAGCCCCGTTTCAGCACTTATGAGTGGCGTTATGCTTAAAGTTGCTATCTACGGTATGTTTCGTTTTTTATTTGATGTACTCTACCCTTGGCCTTTAGAGTGGGGGATTCTTATCTTAAGTCTTGGAGCGCTCTCTGCACTTGTTGGTGTTTTATATGCCCTGAGTGAGCATGATATCAAAGCACTTTTAGCAAACCACTCTATAGAAAATATTGGGATTATTCTTATTGGTTTTGGAATGGGTATGATTTTTGATACGCTTCATCTTAAAACACTCAGCACTTTTGCCTTTATAGCAGCACTCTTTCACACATTTAATCATATGAGTTTTAAATCGCTTCTCTTTATGAGTGCTGGTGCTATCTTGCATCAAACGCATACAAAAAATATGGAGAAGTATGGTGGACTGATAAAAACCATGCCTGTCACCGCTTTTACCTTTCTTATCGCTGCTATCTCCATCTCAGCACTCCCACCAAGTAATGGTTTTTTGAGTGAGTGGATGATATTTCAGTCTATGCTCAGCTCTTCACACATAGACAATACTTCACTCAAACTCGCCATCCCGTTTGCAATCTTTGCCCTTGCTATGACGGGTGGTCTTGCTATCGCCTGCTTTGTAAAAGCCTATGGTATCACCTTTTTAGGTCTGCACAGAAGTACCAATGCCAAACACGCAAAAGAGGTAAATCCTCTGATGCAAAGCGGTATGATTATGATGACCTTAGTTGTACTCTCTTTGATGCTCTTTACTCCTTTTTATATCCAATGGTTTGATAAAGTTTTTGTAGGACTTCATCGCGCATCTATTTATGCACAAATCTTTCCTGATGGTATCTGGAATATGCACTCTATTGGCATTAGTGGTGGTATAGTCTCACCTCTTATTTTACTTCTTTCACTTGTAGGTATTACTGCACTAATGCTCTTTGCCTACAGAATTTTTAATGTCAAAACAAGAGTACATCACACATGGGCATGTGGCTACAAAACATCCCCAAAAACGCAATACTCTGCGACTGGTTTTGCAGGACCAATTCGTCGATTTTTTAACTGGCTCTATAAACCAGAGGAACACCTTGTAAAACAGACTATTGCTGGGCATAAAAGTAAGTTTAGCTCTTCTCATTATGAAGTGCATGTAAAACCACTATTTGAAAAAATATTTTATGACAATATTGCAAAATTTATCAACTATACAAGCTACTGGGTCTATCGTCTCGCACACTTTGAGCAGACCCGATATGCTGCAATGATTTTTAACATTATGCTTGTTGTTCTCTTTAGTTATAGAGTTTTTGCGCATGATTTTTCATGGGCTACTTTTGTACTAGAGTTTTTTGTTATGATGATTTCTGTAAAAATTTTGATTATTGGAGATAAAAAATGATTCTCTACTGCATCACCATCACTCTCCTGATACTCTTAGCACCTCTACTACTCTCTTACATAAAAGTAACAAAAATGCTCCTGCTTTTTAAACGCCCTATCTCCCTCTTTCAGGGGTATAGAAACTTTTCAAAACTGATGCATAAAGAGACGATAATCTCTAAAGAAGCAAGTGCTATTACACACTATGCACCTTTTTTAGTTCTCTCGCCTCTTCTAATTGTTCTCTTTTTTCTTCCTCCTGTTGTACAGGGAAGCTACTATGTCAGTTTTGTAGATGCCTTTACCATTACAGGACTCATCTCCCTCTCAACATTTTTTCTTATGCTTTTAGGACTTGATAGTGCGAGTGCATTTGGAGGTATGGGAAGTTCACGAGAAGCTTTTATCTCTGCTTTAGTCGAACCCGCTATGGTTTTAACTATCTTCTCTGTTTCACTAATGGCAGGGAACTTGGGCGTAGGTCAAGCAGGTGTAAATCTTTCAGAGCATTTTCCAAAAGAGCATATGGCAAGTTTTTTATTTTCAGGCATTAGTTTTTTTATACTACTCATCGCTGAAAATGGTCGTATTCCTGTTGATAATCCGGAGACACACCTCGAACTCACTATGGTTCATGAAGCGATGATACTTGACTTAACAGGTATCTATCTTGCTATCATTGAAACAGCTGCATCCATAAAGTTCATCATTTTTGCCTCTCTTTTTGCAGCACTTTTTATGCCCTTTGGATTTGAGTTTTCCATACCCATAGCTTTTTTAATTTTTATTTTCAAACTTTTCTTTATTGCAACCATGGTTGCACTTTTAGAGGTAAACACAGCAAAACTGCGTCTTTTTAAGATTCCTAATCTACTTGGTTTAGCCATAGTTTTTGCATTTTTATCTCTCATCACTTTTTATGTATTAGGAGCTTAGTATATGGTTGATTTTTTGATAGGACTTTTTCTCGCTTCCCTTATTGTCGCACTCTTTACAACACGACTCTACAGACTCCTTTTATGGTACTCCATGAACTCTTTAATGCTTGGTCTTTTAGCTCTAGTGATAGGGGATAGCCTAGATGATAACGCTATGATTCTCACAGGCGTCATGACCATCTTAATAAAAGCGATAGGGATTCCCTATATTCTTAAAAACTTAAGTCAAAAGTTTCATTTTGTACGCCAGATAACACCGAAGATAAAAGTCCAGTACGCCATTATGCTTGTTCCCGCTATTTTAGTCTTTACCTTTTATCTCTCAGAACCCATAACACATATGATGCATACTCATGCAAACTATGTAGCCATCAGTATCTCTGCACTCTTTCTCGCGCTGTTACTTATGATAGAGCATAGAAATGTCGCTCCAAAAATTATAGGATTTTTAAGTATGGAGAACGCTCTTTTTTTATTAGGCATCACCGCAACAAACGGGATGCCAATGCTTGTAGAACTTGGTATATTTTTTGACCTGCTTATGGCTATTGTAGTTATAAACCTACTCTTTCACAAAGAGGAGCTTCAGGTATGAATTTAACACTTTTACTCCTTCCCTCAATCATCATGTTTGGTGTCAGTTTTTTAAAAAGTGACAGAGCAAAATATATACTTGCTTTTAGCTCCTTTGTCATTTTGCTCCCAATTGTTGAGCTTTTTTTACTGCCAAAGCCCTACAATATTTTAGGAAACTATCTTGTTGCAGACAACCTTGATACTTATGTATTATTCCTCTCTTCCATTGTTGGAATAGGGGTAACTTTATCACTTTTAACCCTAGATAAACATGTAAAGGTATCTCCAAATGCCTATAGAAAATTTTATAGATTTTTTGCAATTTTCTGGGTTGGTCTTATCTTCTCTATCCTCTCAAACCATATGGGTATCTACTGGATAGGATTAGAGTTAGCAACACTCTCTACTGTCTATATGATAAAGACAAACTATACCCCTGCCGCACATAAAGAGGCGTGGAACTATATGATAGTCGGTGCTATTGCCGTTTCGCTTATTTTATTTGGCATCATTCTTATGTATGCTAGTGCAAAACCAATTTTAGGTGAGAGTGCTATGGAGTTTAATCTGCTTTTAGCCCATGCAAAAGAGATTCCTTCACCCTTTTTATTTGAGATAGGTTTTGCTATTGCTACCATTGGGATGTTTGTGAAGATGGGTTTTTTTCCGATGAACTTATGGCTTGCTAACATAGAGAGAGCCTCATTTTATCCTGTTGCAGCTCTCTTTAGTGGTATCTTGGAATCCGCAGTCATCATAGGTTTTTTTAGATTCTCAAAAATTGCGATGGAAGTAAACTACAACCATCTCTTTTTATTTGTTTTTGTCTATACTATTTTGACTATTTTTATTGTCTCTTTTCTTATCTATAGAGCAAAAGATTTTATGCGTCTTTTCTCCCTTTCAGGTATAGAGCATATGGCACTTGTTGTTATCTTTTGGGTGAGTGGAGCACCCTTTGCTGCCCTGCTTCACTTTGGTGCGCACGCCTTTTTAAAACCGGCACTTTTTCTTGCAACGGGTGTACTTGAATCCAATGGAAAGTATAAAATTGCAGGCGCACTTCGAGGATATAAAGGCAAAAAAGGGACACTCTTTTGGTTCTTAATATCACTCTTTATTCTTGCCATTATCTCACTCCCACCAAGTCCTATGTTTTTTAGTGAACTTTATGGTTTTGGGGCGATGATAAACAGAGCTAAACAGGGAGACCACATATTGTCCATGCTCGTTGCAATCTTTTTGCTACTCACCCTTTTATCTATCATTTTCTACCGTTTTGTTGCCATTTATCAGTCGATGAAGTACGAAGGAGAGACCCAAGAGAAAAAGGTCTATACTAGTGAACTCTTTGCACTTATACTCTTCGCCATCTCTTTAATGGCACTTTTACTTCCCACATCACTCACATATCTACAATCAATAGCATAGGAGAAAAAGATGAGATTTATAGCACGCTATGCAAAAGAGTTAGAAGAAAATTTTGAAGTTATCACTCTATATGATGAGCGTATTGACAAAGAGCTTCTCTCTAAAGAGAAGCCCATCACTCAAACACTCAGTAGAAAATACCCCGTAGCTATTTGGTTTGAGAGAAAGATGCACGATGACTTTGGCATTGTGTTTCATGATGCCTTTGATACTCGCCCCTTAGTGCATCAAGAGCGATTTCCTCAAGGTCTGCATCCTCTCTTAAGGGCTTTTAACCAAGTACACTTAGATGCATCAAAGTACCTCCCTTATAAGTATGAAGCAATAGACGGCGATGGTGTTTTTCAAGTTGCCGTAGGTCCTATTCATGCAGGTATCATTGAACCCGGTCATTTTCAATTCTCTCAAGCAGGAGAGGCGATACTCCACCTTGAAGTAAGACATTTTTATAAAAACAGAGGAATAGAGAAGATGCTCGAAGGGAAAACGCTTCAAGAGGCGAAACCTATTATAGAGCGTATTAGTGGCAATGAGACTCTTGCTTATCAAATCTGTTACAGAGATATATATCTACAAGCCTCCCAACAAGAACTGCCTCTTGCCATAGCAAAAAGGAATGCTCTTTTACTTGAACTAGAGCGCATCATTCATCACCTTACAGATTTAGGATTTATTCCAAATGATGCAGGATTTGGAGCAGCTCTCACCTTTGCTTCAAGATTAGCTGAAGATGCAAGGCGAAAACTCCAAGAACTCACAGGACACCGTTTTGGTTTTGGAGCTATTGATTTTAAAAACCATAGTATAGATACACTCTCTTTCAAAGCGTGGCTTCATGCACTTCAAAAAGATGTTCTCTATTTTCAGGAGTGGATTACAGATATTCCATCACTTTGGGATAGATTTGATACGACTGGAATACTAAGCTTTGATGAGGCGATAAAGTACAATGTTCTTGGTGTAGTCGCGCGTGCTTCAGGCATCTCACAAGATAGGCGTCTCAATAAATTTTATATAGAACACGGTTTCAAAATGGCAAGCGAAACGAGTGGGGATGTTGCTGCACGCTTTAAAGTGCGTCTTCAAGAGATTATAAACTCAATAGAGATGATGCATAATTTTCTCCAAGAAGATACGACTTCACTCTCTTTAGAAAGTGTCAAAGATGGTGAATACATGAGTTTTGTAGAGAGTTCAATCGGTGAGCTTTTTATGACTATAGATATTAAAGAGGGCGTTATAGAGCGATTTTATGTCAGAGACCCTAGTTTTATAAATTGGCAGGCACTCCATCTTATGATGCAGGGTAATATCATCGCTGATTTTCCCCTGATAAATAAGAGTTGTGATTTAAGTTATGCAGGAAATGATTTATGATTAAATTTTGGAATAAAAGAGTTCAAGAGGGTATAGTAACTGAGTCAAAAGAGCTAGAGAGTGAGTTGACTGTTATAAAAAAAGAGATACAAGAGCGTGTTACAAAAAAGTTTGCAGGAAGTTTGGCAATAAGAATGGTAGATAGTGGGAGTTGTAACGCCTGTGAAGCAGAGTGTAATGCTCTCTCAAATCCCTACTATGATTTAGAGAGACTCGGTATCTACTTTGTCGCCAGCCCGCGTCATGCTGATGTGATGCTACTCAGCGGTCTGCTCACTTTTAATATGACGCCACATGCAAAAGATGCTTATGCGCAGATACCTGCTCCAAAGTGGATTATCACTCTAGGAGACTGTCCTGTGATGCAAGCACCTTTTGAAAAAAACTATGCCATAAATGCACCGGTAGGAGAGCATTTTCATGTTACACATCATATAGCAGGTTGCCCTCCTAATCCACTTGAAATTATGCAGGTTTTTTTAGAATTTATACGAAAGATAAGCTAGGCTTTACCTTTTTTTAACCACAAAAAAGGTATAATCCAGAAATTTTAAAAGGATGACCATGAGAATTCGTAAACGCGCCCTAACATTTGAAGATGTACTTTTAGTACCACAATATTCCGAAGTTCTTCCAAAAGAAGTATCCCTAGAGACAAAATTAACAAGAAACATCAGCCTGAAAATCCCTATGGTTTCAGCGGCTATGGACACAGTAACTGAGTATCGTGCAGCTATCGCTATGGCAAGACTTGGTGGTATTGGTATTATTCATAAAAACATGGATATCGAGACACAATGCAAACAGGTTAAAAAAGTGAAAAAATCTGAGAGTGGGATTATCATAGACCCTATCTATGTCCACCCTGATGCAACTTTAGCTGATGCTGAAAAGCTTATGAGTGAGTTTAAAATCTCCGGTGTACCTGTAGTAGATGGTCACAACAAACTTTTAGGAATTTTAACAAATCGTGATATGCGTTTTGAGAAAGATATGCGTAAACTTGCAAGCGAAGCTATGAGTAAAATGCCTCTTATTACGGCTGAGCAGGGAATCAG
Source organism: Sulfurimonas sp. (assembly GCA_027083035.1). Lineage (GTDB taxonomy): Bacteria > Campylobacterota > Campylobacteria > Campylobacterales > Sulfurimonadaceae > Sulfurimonas. The sequence goes on from JALWSY010000101.1 coordinate 11,492, forward strand.
TCTTGATGATGCAGCAGATATTATGCATAAAAACAAGATAGAGAAACTCCCTATCATTGACAAAGAGGGCTTCTTAAAGGGTCTAGTAACTATCAAAGATATCAAAAAACGCATCGAGTACCCTAACTCCAACAAAGATGCTTTTGGTCGCCTTGTTGTCGGTGCGGCTATCGGTGTTGGACAGTATGACCGCGCAAAGGCGCTTGTTGATGCAGGCGTTGATGTTTTAGTTTTAGACTCTGCACATGGTCACTCTAAGGGAATCTTAGATACCGTCAAGAAGATAAAAGAGAGTATGGAAGTAGATATCATCGCTGGAAATATCGCTACAAAAGAGGCTGTTGAAGCACTCATCGAAGCGGGTGCCGATGCTGTTAAGGTTGGAATCGGACCGGGTAGTATCTGTACGACTCGCATCGTTGCGGGTGTTGGTGTTCCTCAGATCTCTGCTATTGATGAGTGTGCTGAGGCTGCACGCAAACATGGTGTACCTGTTATCGCTGATGGTGGGATTAAATACTCTGGCGATATCTCTAAAGCACTTGCTGTTGGAGCGAGCTGTGTTATGGCTGGTTCACTTCTAGCGGGTACTGAAGAGTCTCCGGGCGAGACTATCATGTTTCAAGGGCGTCAATACAAATCATACCGTGGTATGGGAAGTATTGGGGCTATGCAAAAAGGCTCAAACGATAGATATTTCCAAGAGGGAACGGCAGCGGATAAACTTGTTCCTGAAGGAATCGAAGGGCGTGTTCCATTTAGAGGAAGCATAGCGGGCATCGTGCATCAGATGATGGGTGGTCTTCGTGCATCAATGGGTTACTGTGGTAGTGAGTCTATTGAGATGTTCTGGGATAAAGCTGAGTTTGTAGAGATCACCTCAGCCGGACTCAAAGAGTCTCATGTTCATGATGTTATCATCACACAAGAAGCACCGAACTACCACGTATAACTCTTCAAGGGTTTACGACCCTCCAAAGAAGTAGAAGAGTCCTCCAAGGACTAGGGCTACACCAACAACTGCGAGTGCGATTTTTATCTTAGAGTATGGTCGCTCTCCACTTATATCACCATTGCGTGCATTTATTACATAGCTGTATGTTTTACCTTCAAACTTAAAGGCTGAAGCATAAACAGGAAGAAGTATGTGTTTGTAGGTGATATTTGAGTAATCTGTAGCAAGATACTCTATCTCCTGAACATCCCCGCCAATCTGTGACTTAATAGCAGAACGGATAAAAAAGTCCATATTTGACTTCGCACTCACTAAACCCTCATCTAGTTCTACAGAGTAAACTTCACTCTCATAACCACTCAAATAAGATGCATCATAATCTACAAGATTTTCTAGATCCCAATGAGAAAGCGAGTGTTTGAGTGAAGTGGTTGCCATAACGACAACATCATCAAAGTGCTTTTGCAAATCACCACTCACATCACGCCATCGAATCTTCTCAACCCGTCTTGTTTTGGTGACACTCTTGCCGTCAACTACTTCGCTATATCTCTCCTCTTCATAATATTTATCTCCCCTACGCCCTCTGTAGTTTGAGTAGGTATCTGCATCATAAGTCCAATAAGGCACATAGATAGCCTTGAGTTCTCCATCTTGTGTGGCATATTTTTTGAGATCATTTGGCGCAAACCATCTTCCATCAAGCCACTTTTGAAACAACTCCCTCGCCTCTTTTTTCTCTATCTTAAAGGGGAGCAGAGCCTGTGGTTTTATGGGTCTATAGTAGGCTGTCTCATTTACTATGGGGCTTGAGCAGTAGGGGCATGAGGATGCATGAATATTTTCACTAAGCTCAAAGGTAGCACCACAAGCATTACACTTTGTACTTGTCACCTCTACCTTTTTTTGCTTCTCCTCTTTTAACTTCGCTATAGTCGTTTCATAATCATTCTCAACTATCTGCGAAAATGCTCGCTCTATCTTGTTAATGTGAGAGCAGTAGGGACACTCTAACTCACCCTCACTTGCCGAGAAATGTAGTTTCGCTCCACACTTCTCACATGGAAACTGATACTCTTTTTGCATCATCTTCTACTCCTAACTTGGTATTGGTGGGGGCATGGAACCAAAAAGTTTTTTAAGTTCATCTAAGTTGCCCATCTGCTCCCATGAAGCCATCCCCTCTCTCCATGCAAGTGTCTCTTGAGAAATCTCGCCTCTTTGTATCATACTCTTTAGCTGTTCCATCGTCAATGGACCTTTTGAGGCTCCATCTATAGCTAGATGATATGTCTGTGCTTTTGGGATTGGAGGAGGTGTAGGTTGTGCTGCTGGAGCTTGCTGTGGTTGGGTTTTCTGTTGTTGTGCGCCTAGAGAAGCTGCCATCTGCTGTGCCATTGCAAAGCCCATACCCATTCCCATCGCATCACCAGCTGCTGAAGAGCCACCGCCACTTGCACCCATCGCCTCAGCTGACTGGTACTTGAGATAGTCATCAAGATTACCTGCAAGACCCATTCCTGTGCGCTTATCAAGTGCCTCCTCTACCTTTGGCGGTAGAGAAACATTCTCTACTAAAAGCTTTGTTAGCTCTAACCCATACGCCAAAAAGTCTGGAGCAATTTTATCGTGAATAAAATCTCCCATAGTCTCATAGTTTGCTGCCAAATCTAAGATAGGGATATTCATCTGTCCCACAATCGTAGCAAAACGAGAGACTATCAAGTTTCTCAGCTGATCATCAATCTCATCAACTGTAAAGTAGCCATCAGTTCCCACAATCTCGCGTAAAAAAGTCTCAGGATCATCGATGCGAATCGCATACGACCCAAAAGAGCGAATACGAACAGGTCCAAACTCCTTATCTCGAAGCATAATAGGATTCTTTGTTCCCCACTTCAAATCTGTAAAACGACGAAGATTAAAAAAGTAAACCTCAGCCTTAAAAGGAGAGTTAAAGGCGTGATCCCAATGTTTGAGTGTTGTAAGGATTGGCAGGTTATTTGTAGTGAGTTCATAGATACCCGGATCAAAAACATCAGCTATCTCTCCCTCATTGACAAAAACCGCGACTTGAGACTCTCTTACAACAAGTTTTGCACCATTTTTTATCTCATTTCCATATCGCTCAAAACGATATACCATCGTATCATTACTGTTATCTGTCCACTCAATAACATCAATAAACTCACCCATTAACTTATCAAAAAATCCCATGTGCTACTCCTCTGTTTTACTCTGCTGCTCTTGCGACGCTTTTGCTTTTAGTAGTGACTCTTTGAGTTCTGACTCCAAAGTTGTAAGCTCTGACTCCGCTTTTTTACGAGCCTCTTTCCCCTCATGGGCTATCTGCAGACTCTCTTCGATAGTCTCTATAAGAAGTTTATTGGCAAGTTTCACGCTCTCTATATCAAAGATGCCTCTCTCTGCAAGCTCTCGTGTCTGTGCATTTGCCTTTTTAAAGTTTTGCGCATTTGCTTCTAAGAGTTCATTGGTCAAATCCATGGCATCACTAAGCACATCACCCGCTTTTTGATTTCTATAAATCGTGATAGTTTGTGCTAGCTGATTTTTCCATAGAGGTACTGTATTTACAAGTGTTGAGTTTATCTTATTGATAAGTGTTTTATCGTTATCTTGTACCATGCGTATGGTTGGCATAGACTGCAGAGCAACTTGACGCGTAAGTTTTAGATCATGCAACCTTCTCTCAAAGTCATCCTTAATAAGACGCATATCTTTTACCTTCTGCGCCACAAGCAAATCAGAACTCTGCTGGGCTTCTTGCTCTAAAGCAGGTATCTCCTCTGCATTTAGTTTCTCTAAACGCCTCTCCCCCGCCTCTATATATGCCTCTAACTCTTTTACATAGTTTGCATTTGCATCATAGAGTCTATCGAGTGACTCTATGTCATTAAGAAGAATCCCCTTTTGACGCTCTAGCTCATCGGTGATGCGTTCTATCTGCTCTTTTGTATCCTCATACTTACTTAAAAAAACAACTAAAGGCTTTGCTTTTCCAAAGAGTTTATCCCAAAAACTCAGCTCCTTGTTTGGATCAAGCGTATCTACATCAAACCCGCGAATGGCAGCTATCATATTGCCAAGGCTCTCTCCCGCTTCTCCTAAATCTTTTCCCTTCACTCCCTCAAGCATCTGCGAGGAGATGGCTGTAACCTCCTCTTGTGTATTTGCACCATAGTGTATGATAGCACTACTTGAGCTAAGATCTATATTCTCTATATCTATTTTACTTACCTCTTTTGTCATCAAACCTCTCCTTGAAATCGTTTTTTCATTACACTTATTTTTACATCTAACTCGAGCATATCATCATCTAAAAGTTTATTATACTGTCTATCAAGCCTCTTTTGACTCTCCTCTAAAAGCTCATAAAAGCTCTCCTGCATCGATGCACTCTTATCGTGAATATCAAGCTTATAAAAGGTCTCACTCATAGACTCTATCTCCCCTAAATAACTCACAAGATAACGCCGTGCACCATCATAATCTTCTGGCTCCATAGCGATATGCTCTATAATTTTCTCAAAACCATCAGCTACTGCTTGCATCTTTGCCGCTATCTTTTGTGTGTGCAGCTCTTTTGCGAAGTTGCTGATGCGCTCTACTCTCTTTTGCGACTCCACTATAAGTGTCATTATCCTCTGTGCAGCGGCATCACTGCCATACCCCTCTAGCTTATCTTCTGTTGCATCAAAACCATAGTAGAGATACCATCCGCCAAAGACAGAAGCCCCTAACATCAAAGCACCAATGAGTCCATACTCTCCAAAATATGCAGAGAGTGTAGTAGCAATGGAGAGTGAAATAGCAGCAATCAGTTTGAGTGGGTAGGTAGGGGCTTTTGCATACTTGGCTTGATTATAAATCCTCTCTGCTCTATCCCCCTTTCTTAAAAGAACATAGGAGAGCAGAACAAGAGCTGTCAGCCCTAAAGCAAGAAGAAAATCAGAGACTCTCCCAGCACCTAAAGATATAAGTGCAAAAGTAAAATAGTCTAAAGCGATAAAAAGGAAAAAAGCACCTAAAAGAAGTGGTGATTTGAGTCCATTTTTAGATGCACTCCCTTCAGCCTTGTACCTCTTGGCACTTTTAAATGCATCGTTAGAAGAAATCTGACACCCCCTTAAAGCTAGTGATGAGCAGCGCTACATAGAGCAGTAAAAATCCTAAAACTTTTTTTATCCATTGTGGCACACGCACCCCTTTTACTCACTAGGTAGGTTCTCTTTTAGTATCTCTACAGAAGACTCTATAGAGTTAATACAAGTTGTAAACCAATTATAGCCATATTTTTCAAATGCATCACTTACTTGGATATTTCTTCTAAAAGAGCCAAAGACGATGTAGTATTTATCCCCATGTCTCTCTACAAACTCTACATTAAATATCTCCCAACTCTGTTTTATAAAATATTTTGTTACTCCATTATCCATCAAATCTATCTGCGTGCGAGGTGTAAGGTCTGTCACTATTCTTAAGTGTGAAACCTCACCCATCTCTCTAGGCTCTTTAGCAATCAACTCTCTTGCAACTGCCAAGAGTTCTGGATTATCACTCACAGCTCTTGAGAGTTTTTGGTTTGAGAGAGACTCTTTGGATGCCTCTTGTAATATTGCCTCCAACTCCTCATACTTTTGCATATTCTCTTTGCTGACATCACTCGGTGTGCCATAGAGTATCTTCTCTGCCTCTATCTGATTTGCCAGCATCTTTTTGCCTCTCTGAAGGTTTTCATATATCTCTTTTACACTCTCTTGTGACTCTAGTTCATACTCCAAACCATTCCCCTTATACTCTAATCTTTCCACCCCTATATATATCTCATGCTCCCATGATTGAAACTCATCACGGATAGTATCCTCTAAGGCATCAGGGACACTATTTTTAAACCATGAGTAGTAGCTCAAAAACTCTGGAGATTGTCCCTCTAGTGTATTGTTATAGACCTTATCTAAAAATGCCATCATTTCAGGAAGCAGATCCTGATACCGTTTAATATCCTCTGCCCATCTGCGTACATCATCAACACTATGTGGATCATCACTAAAGTAGTCTTTTGGCAGTCTTGAATCAAATTCAGCTTGATTAAATACACCCTGAATCGCCTCTAACTCTTCAGCAATGCCCTCAACACTCCCTGCCAGTTCTTCACTCTGAGCGAGTGCATCAGCATAAATCTTCTCTAAAGCAGCCAACTCCTCACTCGCTCTTACGATAGCAGGAGATGCTGCATCTTCTCTAATCGGATTTAAAATAGTTTGCAGTTTTGTAATCACATCTTCATAC
>JALWSY010000102.1 GCA_027083035.1 Sulfurimonas sp.
ATTTACCGTGCACCACCACCACTTGTTGATCAGTCAACTACTACTGAGATGTTCGAGACTGGTATCAAGGTTGTTGACCTTCTTGCGCCTTATGCTAAGGGTGGTAAAGTTGGACTCTTCGGTGGTGCTGGTGTTGGTAAGACAGTTATTATCATGGAGCTTATTCACAATGTTGCTCATGGTCATGATGGACTATCAGTTTTTGCTGGTGTTGGTGAGAGAACTCGTGAAGGAAATGACCTTTACTACGAGATGAAAGACTCAAATGTACTGGACAAAGTTGCGCTGTGCTACGGTCAGATGAGTGAGCCTCCGGGAGCGCGTAATCGTATTGCACTTACTGGTCTTACTATGGCTGAGTATTTCCGTGATGAGAAGAAACTTGATGTACTTATGTTTATTGACAACATCTTCCGTTTCGCACAGTCTGGTTCTGAGATGTCAGCACTTCTTGGTCGTATTCCATCAGCTGTTGGTTACCAACCGACACTTGCTCGTGAAATGGGTGCGCTTCAAGATAGAATCACATCAACTACTACTGGTTCAATTACTTCAGTTCAGGCTGTTTATGTACCAGCGGATGACTTGACAGACCCGGCTCCGGCTTCTGTTTTTGCTCACCTAGATGCAACAACAGTTCTTAACCGTAAAATTGCTGAAAAAGGTATCTATCCTGCAGTTGATCCTCTTGATTCAACTTCAAGACTCCTTGATCCACAAATTTTAGGTGAAGAACACTATAATGTAGCTCGTGGTGTACAGCAAACACTTCAAAAGTATAAAGATTTACAAGATATCATTGCGATTCTTGGTATGGATGAGCTTTCTGAAGATGATAAAAATGTTGTTGAACGTGCTCGTAAAATTGAGAAGTTCCTTTCTCAACCATTCTTCGTTGCTGAAGTATTTACAGGTGCTCCTGGTAAATATGTTAAACTTGAAGATACTATCAAAGGTTTCAAAGGAATCTTAAATGGTGAGTACGATCATATGTCTGAAAATTCATTCTATATGGTTGGTGGTATGGATGAAGCTATCGCTAAACATGAGAAAAATAAATAGGCATTAGTGCTTAACAAAGGACTTAAATGGAAACATTTACACTTGAAATCCTAACTCCTAATGGTGAGATCTATAATGGTCCTGCTGTTAGTGTAGTTCTTCCCGGTGAAGAGGGAGAATTTGGGGTACTCGCAAAACATGCATCCTTGACAACTCTGTTAACAACAGGTGTTGTAGATGTTGAAAAAGAAGACAAAACAGTTGAGTCTATCGTTATCAACTGGGGTGTTGTTCAAGTAGATGAAGAGAAAGTGATTATCTTAGTTGAGGGTGCTGCTGCTATTCGTGGTAGTAACGAGTCTGAGATAGCAGATGCACTTGATGAGGCGAAGAAACTTATTAGTGATATCGCTGATTCAAGTTCTGCAATTGCTTCTGTTTCAGCGAAAATCGAATCAGCTGCTCAAAGATTAATATAGTCGTATGCTCAATAATTTAATAGATTATTATCTCAAAAGTCACCCGGTTACGATTGGAGTGTTGGCACTTCTGTCAATTTACTTCATTATCTTAAACTGGGTCTTTTTTTACAGATACTTCTCTGTTAATGGTTGGCTCTCACGTGAGAGTAGCTCTTTGGAGTCTCTCTTGATGGGTGCTACAACTGTTAATGAAAACTCTTTTTTAAATAATTTTATCAAAACCAGTAATATTGTTTCAAAAGAAGTTTTAGCACTTGGTATGCTTGCTGCTACAAAAGAGGCTACTAAAGGACTCTCTGTTCTCTCTGTATTTGCATCAACAACTCCCTTTATTGGTCTCTTTGGTACAGTTGTATCTATCTTAGATACTTTTACGCATATAGGGCAAGCAAGTGGCAGTATGTCTATCATCTCAAGTGGTGTCTCTGATGCACTAGTGGCAACAGCTGCTGGTATCTTTGTTGCAGTATTTTCCTATACTTATCATCAGATACTTAAGAGAAAATCTTTTGAACTTATCTCCTATCTTCAAATGCAAAGTGATGCAATCCTAGCTCGTAAGGCGTAGGTAATGATATATGACTGGGATGATAAACCTGAATTAAATATTACACCACTTGTGGATGTAATGCTTGTTCTTTTGGCTATTTTGATGGTCATAGCACCAAATATTATATTTGAAGAGAAGATTCAACTCCCACAAGGCTCTACAACACAACAAATCTCCAAAATACCGCCTGTTCATATTACAATCGATAAAGATAAAAATGTAAAAATAAATAAAGACAATTACCTCCTCAATGCCTTTATGGATAATTTTTTACTCTACTCTGCAAAACTTGATAAAAAAGCGACTGTACTTATCAGTGCAGATAAGAGTCTGGATTATGGTGTGGTGATGTCTGTTTTAGCAGCTGTCAAGCAGGCTGGATTCTCTGAGGTCTCTTTAGCAACAAATGGATAATAACAGCAGTAATTTCTACATCAGTGGATTTATCTCCATCTCACTTTTTGCTCTCTTCTTTTTACTCTTTGTAGTGTTGCTTTTTTCACCATCAAAGCCAAAATCTTTTGCAATGAAAAAAGATAACTATATCTCTATCTCTTTAGAGATACCAAAAGTGCAAACAAAAAAGGCCAAAAAACAGGAGAGTGCAACTGTAACTGAGCCACCAAAAAAGAGTGTGCCAAAAGAGGTTGACATTAATAATCTCTTTAGTGATGTCTGGACAAAAAAGATAGTGCCAAAAAAAGCCAAACCAAAGCCAATAGAGAAGCGAAGACTTTTAGAGATAGAAAAAAATATCAAAACAGCAAAGAACAGTAGTAGAAAATCCATCTCTGAAAAACTGAGTGAACTTGAAGCTACAAAAAGCAATCAAAAAGAGGCTCCAAGCTCATCGGCACAAGAGATTAATGAATATTTGGCTAAAATTCAGGCTATAGTTTATCAATATTTTCATGTGCCTCCAAATACAGAGGGGAGTAGTGTAAAGACAGTTATTGAGCTCAATGCTCTTGGTAAGGTGTTAGATTTTAGAGTGCTGAATTACTCTAACAATGATGCACTCAATGCAGAAGCAGATAGAATTAAAGAGCGATTGAAAAATGTAACATTTCCAATCAACCCAGAACACAAATCAAGTAGAACAGTAGTTATACTAATATCGAAGGAGTAGAGTTTGAAAATTTTAGTGTCATTAATCATGATATTCTCTTTTATGTTTGCATCTGATGCAACTATTGAGGTGATAAAAAAGGTGGAGTCTCTTCCATCTATAGCAGTTGAAGATGCATCGGTGAGTTACGATGATACTTTTAGATTGCAGTTTTTTAAGGCAGTAGTGGCAGACTTAAATGTTATCAGTCTTTTTAATGTAGATAGATACCATAGAGTGACAGAGTATGATGCGAAAAGAGTTTTAGTTGAGAATAAAGATAAGAATTATGTTCTTCGCTACCAGATGTATGAAGATGACTCTGAAGCACTTAATGTTACGATGAAACTTATAGAAGATGATGCAGAGGTTTACTCAAAAAGTTACAAAGTAAAGAAAAAAAATATCTATATGTTTATAGCACATGCTATGGCGTATGACATAAATGAGTATATGGGAGAACCCTCTGTAGAGTGGATGAAAAAAAAGGTTATTTTCGCAAGAATAGTAGCACCTAAAAAGAGTGAAATTGTTATAGCAGACTATACATTAAGTTACCAGCACACTATAGTAAAAGGGGGGTTTAATCTTTTTCCAAAATGGGCGACAAAAGAGCAAAGATCTTTTTACTATACCTCTTTGGATGGCTTAAAACCTACTCTGAAGTATGTAGATATCAGAACAGCGAAGGTAAAGAGTATGATGTCCTCTGATGGAATGCTGGTATGTTCAGATGTCAGTCGTGATGGGCGTACACTTCTTTTAACTATGGCGAAACATGGACAGCCCGATATCTACACCTATAATTTAGATACAAAAAAGTTTAGAAGAGAGACAAAGTATGGTGGTATAGATGTAAATGCACAGTTTATGGGCAAAGATAAGATTATCTTTATCTCCGGGCGACTTGGATATCCAAATGTATTTTCAAAGAGTTTAGTTACGGATGAGATTGAGCAGTTAGTCTATTATGGTCGCAGTAACTCTGCATGTAGTTCGCATGGAGAGTATGTTGTTTATAAGGCAAGAGAGACCTCTAATGCTTTTGAAGCAAATACTTTTAATCTCCATTTAATTTCTATGAAAACAGATTTTATTAGGCGTCTTACTGCGACAGGGGTAAATGAATTTCCGAGATTTTCTGATGATGGAGATGCTATTTTATTTATAAAAAATTATAAAAATCAGAGTGCTATTGGGATTATTCGTCTTAATCACAATAAAAACTACCTTTTCCCTCTGAAATATGGAAGAGTACAGTCCATGGACTGGTAATAAATTTCAAAAAAAAGATTTAGTTTATAGAATTATAGAATTTTTTTGGTATAATGATACAATTTTTAAAATAGAGGATGTCAAATATGAAAAGTATAGTACTTTCTAGTGTAGCAGTAGCACTTTTAGTTTTTAGTGGATGTAGTGAGAAACAACCTGTTGTAGAGAAGCAACAAGAAGTTAAAAAACCAGTAGCTCAAGAGGTTGCAGCTGTAGAGACTGAGAGTGTTGCGAGTGATGATAGTATGGTAGATACATCGACAAACAGTTCAAGTCACACTATGAGTATGGCAGAGATTGAGAGCCAACTCTCTCCTGTATATTTTGCATTTGATAAATATAACATTACTCCAGAGATGCAACAAAAGATTTCTGCTGCTGCAGAGTTAGGTAAAACTGGTGCTGCAGATTATAGTGTAAAATTAGAAGGTAACTGTGATGAGTGGGGAAGTGATGAGTATAACTTTGCACTTGGTCTTAAGCGTGCTGATGCTGTAAAAAAATCTTTAGTGGCTGAGGGGATTGACCCTTCTCGTATCTCAATGGTAAGTTATGGTGAAAGCAATCCTGTATGTACTGAAAAAACACAAGAGTGCTGGGCGAAAAATCGTCGCGTAGATTTTAAACTTCTACCGTAGTAGTATATGAAAAATAGTAAGAAAGTTTTTTTACTCTCTTGCCTCCTGCCGATAACTCTTTTTAGTGCCGAGCCATCCGCGTTCGGTGCTGGTGATTTGAACAGTCCAAATCCTTACGGACTAACATCTAATGAAAAAGTCATTCTCGATACAAAAAAGAAGCTCCACAAAGTAGCGGTCAAGAGTAATAATCAAGCAAATGAATTAGATTCACTACGCGAGAGAATTGATGGATTACAGAGTATTATTGAGAGTTTAAGTAGAAAAGCACACAACAATAAAATCAACCTACAAAGATTTACACAAAAAGCACAGAGTGATTCTGAGAGTAAGAGTGAGTATGAGAAGCGTTTAAGTGAGCTTGTAGAAGCGAATGCACAGGCTATTAAACAACAAAAACTTATCATTACAGAACTCTCTACACTCATAGATAGTATCAACGCAGAGTATGTCTCTAAAGAGGAGTTTAACTCTTTAGTGAGAGATGTTAATGCCTTTAAAAAACTTGTAGCAAAAGAGTTAAAGCGAAAAGGTACTACTGCATCAAGTAAGTCAAAGTTTGCATCAAAAAGCTCTGCAGAGATTTATAAAAGTGCTAATGCAAATTTTAAAAAGAAGTATTACACGAAAGCTATCGAAGAGTTTGAGTATCTTATAAAAAAACACTATAAGCCTGCTTATGCACACTACATGATAGGTGAGATGAACTATAGACGAAAGAACTATGCTGAAGCGATTGCTTACTTTAAAAAGAGTTCGGCTCTTTATGCAAAGGCTTCTTATATGCCAAAGTTGATGCTCCATACTGCTATAAGTATGCAAAAGACTGGAGATAAAGCACATGCAGAAGCTTTTTTTCAGGCTATCATTGCAAAGTATCCAGACTCATCTGAGGCTAAAGAGGCTAAAAAATATATTCAGCCCTAATATAGAATATTATGCTAAAATCGCGAAATTAATTTAACTAAAGGAAAAATAGTGGCAATAACAGAAAATCAAGTTGTATCAATAGAGTATGAAGTACGTGATGGTGACACAGTCGTAGATAGTAATATGGGTGGCGCTCCACTAGTATTTATGTATGGAAAAGGTCAAATTATTCCGGGTTTAGAGAGTGGTATTGCTAATATGGAGATAGGTGAGAAGGGTGATATCCTTGTAAAGCCTGCTGATGCATATGGTGAGTATAATCCTGACGCTACACAAGAGGTTCCAAAAGATCAGTTTACAGGCATCGATTTAACAGAAGGTATGACACTTTATGGACAGGGAGAAGATGGTGGTACTGTTCAGGTTACAGTTAAAGAGATCGGCGATGAGAATGTAATTATTGACTTTAACCACCCTTTAGCTGGTAAAGAGTTAATGTTCACAGTAGCAATCAACAACATTAGAGAAGCTACTGCGGAAGAGGCTATGACTGGCGTCCCTGCTGAGAATAAACCTGCAGAGGGTGAAAGTTGTGGTACAGGTTGTGGATGCCACTAATTTTGTAACAGCTTCGGAAGCTGCTTACCAAGCTTTCAAAACGGCTACACTTTTAAAGACACTTAGTGTTAACGCCCTAATAATGGGTGAGAGCGGTGTTGGTAAAAAAAGTTTAGCTTCTTTTATACTTCCTGATGCATCGATAATCGATGCATCAAATTTTGATGAACTGTTTGGAGCTATTGAGAGTTCTGATGCTATCATCATTACAAATATAGACAATTCACCAAATATTAAGCGTTTAATCCAGACAATCCAACATAACAGCATTCGGGTTATAGCGACTTCCAAACAATCCTTTCATAATGAATTTACTGATGATTTGTTTAGTGTTAAGTTTGATATTCCATCACTCTCACATAGACCAGAGGATGTTGCAGTATTGATAAACCTGTTTCAAGAAGAAGCTACACAGCTCTTTGGTGGTGGGAAAAAACTGGATTTGAGAAACTTTACACCAGACTTAAGTCAAAATGCAAAGTCACTTAAGCGTCAGGTTATGGTAAACTATCTTTTAGAGGATATTAAAGATAGTGAATTGATGGGCATTATTGAAAACTATCTCTATGAGAAGTTGGGGTCAAATAGTGACTATAGGAAGTTTTTGTATCTCTATGAGGTTCCCCTGATAAAAGCAGGACTGCAACGCTTTAAGTCTCAGCTGCAGCTCTCTGATAAGTTGGGATTAAATAGAAATACTTTAAGAAAAAAGATAGCAGAAAATAAAAAATATTTAACAGGAGAAGATGATGAGTAAAAAGATAGCGATGATATTTGCGGGACAGGGGTCTCAGGCAGTTGGTATGGGAAAGGATTTTTATGAGAACTCTAAACTTGCAAGAGAGATGTTTGAAAAAGCGGGTGATAGAATAGGTGTTGATTTTAAAGAACTCATCTTTGAAGAGAATGAAAAACTTGGACAGACTGCTTATACACAGCCTGCTATTTTATTAGTGCAGATGATAGCCTACAAACTTTTTCAAGCGGAGTGTCCTGATATAAAAGCAGCCATGTTCTTGGGACACTCTCTTGGAGAGTTCTCAGCACTCTGTGCTTCAGGGGCTATTGATTATGTTGATGCAGTAGAACTTGTTCATAAGCGTGGTGCCCTGATGCAGTCTGCTTGTGATGGGATAGATGCGGGTATGATGGTTTTAGTTGGTCTTGATGATGCAACGGTTGAGAAAATCTGCGCAGATGCACAAGCTGAGGGTAAAAAAGTATGGCCGGCAAACTACAACCAAGATGGTCAGCTTGTAGTAGCAGGTATGAAGTCAGACTTAGCGTCATTAGAGCAGACATTTAAAGATGCAGGTGCGAAACGCGCGCTGCTGCTAGATATGTCAGTTGCATCGCATTGTGAACTCTTAGCTCCTGCACAAGAACCTTTGGCAGAGTTAATGGAGACGATGGTATCAGAGAGTTTTGAAGCACCTGTTATCTCAAATGTAACTACAAAACCATACGCTACAAAAAAGGAAGCTGTTACGCTTTTAAAAGAGCAACTTGTCAAACCGGTAAAATATAAACAATCCATCTTAGCAGTTGCACCAGAGTTAGATATGGCGATAGAGTTTGGGAATGGTATAACACTTAAAGGGCTAAATAGAAGAATAGCTAAAGAGTTAAAAACTTTAAATATCTCTGATATGGCATCTTTGGCAAAAGTAAAAGAGGAAGTCTGCTCATAATATGAGAGTAACACTAGCCCAGATAGCACCGAAACTCAATCGCTCGAATTTAGATACAATTATCAAGATTATAGAAGAGTATAGAGATGAGAGTGATCTCATTATCTTTCCGGAACTCTCGCTCAATGGATATCTTTTGCAAGATAAACTGACAGAAGATGCGTGGAGGATAGAGGAGCTTGGAGTTTTAGCAGCGTTAAGCAAAGACATTGACATAGTTGTAGGAGCTGCGATGCGCGATGCAAAAGTATTTAGAAATGCAGCCCTTTACTTCTCTCAAGGTGAACTGCTCTCTTTGCATAAAAAAGTACATCTTCCAAACTATGGTATGTTTGAAGAGGCACGCTACTTTGAAGCAGGAGATGTCTTTGAAGGTTTTGAGACAGGGCATGGAAAAATCTCAATGCTTGTGTGTGAAGATCTTTGGCACGCAGGTGTGCATCATCAACTCTTTGAAGAGAATCCTGATTATATCATAGCACTTGTAGCATCTCCAGCAAGGGGTTTTAGAGATACAGGGTTGCTTATAGAAGATCAGTGGAGTGCGCTACTTAAATCAGCCGCTCTGCATTGTAATGCAAAGGTTATCTTTGTAAACAGAGTTGGCTTTGAAGATGGTTTAGGTTTTTGGGGTGGAAGTTGTATTGTAGATAATGATGCACGAGTAATCCATAAACTGCCACACTATGAGAGCGTAATAAAAACATTTGAAATTTAGGAAATATATATGAAAATAGCAATAATGGGTGCAATGCCCGAAGAGATAGCACCGATATTAGAGCGTTTTGAGAACTATAAAACGACAGAGTATGCGGCAAATAAATACTATGAAGTGAATTATAAAGGTGTTGAGTTAGTCATTGCTTACTCTAAAATAGGAAAAGTTTTCTCAACACTCACGGCTGCTACGCTTATCGAGCATTTTGGGTGTGATGTACTGCTTTTTAGTGGTGTGGCTGGAGCGATATCACCTGATTTGAAAGTGGGTGATTTGGTTATCGCTACAAAACTTGCACAGCATGATTTAGATATTACTGCTTTTGGGCATCCACATGGGTATGTGCCGGAGGGTTCTGTATTTGTTGAAGCAGATAAGAAATTACTTGAGATAGGAAAAGAGGTGGCTTCTGAGATGACCAAAGAGGTAACTGAGGGGACTATCGCAACAGGGTGTCAGTTTGTTGCTGATGAAGATAAAAAGAACTGGATAGGTGACATATTTGGTGCAGATGCCTTAGAGATGGAGGGAGCGAGTGTGGCTGTTGTGTGTCATGCTTTAGATGTGCCTTTTTTCATCCTTCGTGCTATTAGTGATGCTGCAGATATGGATGCAAGTTTCTCTTTTGATGCATTCTTGGAGACAAGTGCGGTTGAGAGTGCTACATTTATAATGAAAATGGTAGATAAGTTAGTCAGTAAATAATGTCTGTTAAACTCTCAAAAAAAATCATGTCCAAACTTGGCAAGACAAATGCAGAGTTTAAACTCATAGAGGAGGGAGATAAGATACTTGTTGGTCTCTCTGGTGGTAAAGATTCACTCACCATGATTCATGCCATGAAAGAGCAACAAAGACGCGCTCCTTTTGAGTTCTCTTTTGTCGCTGTAACAGTCTCTTATGGTATGGGAGAGGATTTTTCAGCGCTCTCTAAACATTGCGAGGAGCATGGCATAAAGCATATAGTTCGAGAGACGCAGACTTATGAGCTTGCCAAAGAAAAAATCCGTAAAAACTCCTCATTTTGTAGTTTTTTCTCTCGTATGAGACGAGGGTATCTCTATTCGGTCGCACAAGAGTTGGGGTGCAATAAAGTAGCTTTAGGACATCACATGGATGATGCAGCAGAGAGTTTTTTTATGAACTTCATCTATAATGGTCAGCTACGAAGTCTTGCTCCTAAATATACTGCGGCAAACGGTTTGGTGGTCATCCGTCCTCTCATTCAGATGCGTGAGCGTCAGTTACGAGCTTTTGTTGTAGATAATGGCATAGAAGCCATAGGCGATGAAGCTTGTCCTGCTATGCGTTTTGATGTAAAAATGCCTCATGCAAGAGAGAGTACAAAAGAGATGTTAGCAAAGATGGAGAGAGAGTTTCCTCAACTCTTTACCTCTTTAAATGCTGCTTTTAAAAATATAAGTGTAGATAGCTTTTTTATGGTTGAGGAGTAAGATTTTGTTACGCTTCATCTTCATAAATAACAGCAGTATCTGCAAGTAAATCATGCAAAGAGCGTTTATCTTTTCTAAAGGCTATGAGTAAAAAGCCTAGTCCAAACAGCAGAGTAGAGGGGATATAACCTATAGAACGGGTGAGGGCTTGTTTGTTGTCTATATCTGAAAAACTTTTTGCATCAACGACTTTGATGTGAACAAATTTTTTCCCCGGCGTAGCACCACGCCACTCTCTCCAAAAAATCATACTCACAAGAAGAACAGAAGCTTCAAAAAGAAACTCCCAACCCAAAGAAGTGGTAGGCTGTTTATCAAGTGCGTGGGTATTACCACTCATAGCCAGCTCTATGTTATGTTGGTATTGTGCAAAGTCAAACCAATGACCATCACTTAAGAAGTAGATAACGATTCCTATTGGAAGTGCTAAGAAGAGTGTATCTAAAAATGAAGCAAAAAAACGAATCCAAAATCCTGCGTAGCGTATATTCTTATCCATTATCATCCTTTTATAGGATAGTTTTTAAGAGAGAGAGCTTCACTTATTTTGAGTGCTTCAGCCTCAAGTTTTGCATCTAGTTTCTCTTTGTCACTTTGAAGTTTTTGAAGTTGCATATTTACTCGTGAGACATCTCCTCTCTCTTTAAGGACACGGCGCGTCTTTTTAAAGGCGGAACTCCCTTTTCTAATGGTTGCAAGTGTTGAGGTTCTTCTTCCAAAGAAAGCACCTAAAACACTCAAACCTATATCTATAAAGGCATTGGTTGTTTTAGTCGTCACATCCCGCTTCTCTTTTGTAAGTCTCTGTTTGAGTCTCTCCTCCCTTCTTTGCAGTCGAGTATATTTAGAGGCGTATTTTGCTTCTAGTTCTTCTATCTTTGCATCTCTTAGCTCTTTGAGTCTCTCTTGAACCCGCATCATAAATGCCTCTTTGCTCTCAGTTGGTTTTGAGTGGAGTGAAAGTTTTTTACAACTGTAAATCTCTTTGTTCTTTTTCTCTTGAAGTGTAGGCTTTGGTTTCTCTTTGCGTTGTGTCTGCATCAGTCTCTTGATATCATCTTTTGTGATAGGACCTTTAAGATAAGAGAGTACCCAACGTGTTGTAAACTTTGTAAGAGCGTTGTTATTGACATTTTTCAGGAGAAACTCTCTACCTTTGAGGGAGGTTATAAGTTGTGCAACTCTCTTTTTTTCTCTTGGATTAGCTAGTGTTATCCCTTGCATCACTCTGTTGATGTCTTGCTTTGTTTGGAGTTTTCCTATAAACCACGAGCCGATATTTGATGCAGCCTTGTAGTCTATGTCTGAGGGGTTTTGTGTTGAGAGAATTATCCCTGAGCCAAAGGCTCTTGCCTGTTTGAGTAGGAGCATCATCGGCTCTTTTGATGGGGGATTTTTTACTGGTGGAAAAAACCCATAAATCTCATCCATATAGAGAATGCTTTTGAGCGTAGCACTGCCGCTCTGTTTACGCATCCATCCAAGGTAGCTGTTAAGCAGCAGGGTGGTAAAAAACATCTTTTGGGCATCATTGAGATGAGCTATGCTAAAGATGGCTATCTTTGCACGACCTGCATCATCATAGAGCATATTTTGGATATTAAGAGGTTCACCTTGGAGCCACGAGGCAAAGGTAACAGAGGAGATGATGGAGTTTATGGCAACTGCCAACTTCATTCTCTGTGTTTTTTTATAAAAGGTGGAGAGACTCAATACACCTACTTTTTCAAAGGGAGGCTCTATAGTGGCGTTAATAATCTCCTCAAGTGTAAGCGAAACACCTTGTGACCAGAAGTGGTGTAAAATATTTGAAAGGAGTAGATGCTCTTTTGCTTGGGGATTATTTGCATCAAGGGAGACAAGTGTTAAAAGAGAGCCAACGGTACTGTTTATCAAAGAGGTAAAGGCATCGGAATCTTCTAAAATCTCCTGAGAGGGAGCTTGAAAATTTGAGAGTATATCAACACTAACACCTGCAGAACTTCCCGGAGTGTAGATGGTTTTCTCTACTGCAGCATACTTTGCAACTCTTTGTGCATCTTGGTGTGAGGCGCGAAGTCCCTCTCTCCAGCGTTGTGCTGCTTTCTTAGCATCATCGCACCATGGGGTGAACTCCTCTGCTGAGAGATGAGAAAAAGCCAGAGCGAGATTTCCCATATCCCCTTTAGGGTCAATGACAATGGCAGGAATATTATCTATAGCAGCCTCTTCAATAAGGCTTATTCCAAGCCCTGTTTTTCCAGAGCCTGTCATACCCACTATCATGGCATGGGTAGTTAAATCTTTTGCTTTGTATAGAGCGAGTGCATCATCACTCTGCACTCCAAGATAGAAGAGTCCTAATTTTTCAAAAATCTCTTTCAATATATTAACTCTTTAGAGGCTTCCGACATAACTGATTTTCGGGTTCTCTGAGCCATTTTTAAAGAAGAGGACTATCGGTGCTGGATACCCTTTTGACTCTTTTTTCGCTATCCAAACTTTATACTCTACTCCTGCATCATATTGATTCCCATGACCTATCTCAGTTGTTTTAAGTTTATCTACTCGGGTAACTGCTATTGGAAAATTGTAGTTTTTTGCATTTGTATAGGCTTTTTTAAAGGAGAATCTTTTTGTATCTCCATCTAAATCTTTTTGGTTGCTAGTGAGCAGACTTCTATGCATGAGAGGGACTGATTTCTCTGCTGCATCATTAAAGTTGTTGTTTTGTAAGATAGATAAAAATTCATTTATCATATAGACGGCATTCTCTCTTCTTGCATCACTCATATCATCCTTTACTTGAGTATGTTTGATATATTTGAGTGAGAGTTCTGCATTTTTCTTTGTTGTCTCATTACGCTTTGGAACATAGTCGTCATGGTTCTCGCTAAAGATATCCATTAGGTTAAATGCCAAGAGGTTTGTAGCTACAAGGAGTGTGAGTAGTAATTTTTTCATAAGGTTATCCTTCATTTTTTTCTAAAATTATGCTCTGTGTTGGGAAGGCAAAATCCAAACCTTCCGCATTAAAGCGTGTGAGTATCTGCATATTAATTGCATCTTGTACTTTTACAATAGGGCTGCCTCTTTTAATCCAGTAGAGAACAAGTACATTGAGTGAGAAATCCCCAAAAGAGTCAAAAGCGATAACTGCATCTTGAGTATGCTCATTTGTCTCAATGATATCCTCTAAAATCTCTTTTGCCTTTTGAATATCTTCGGGTTGTGTATCATAAGTGAGTCCCAAGAAAAACTTTACGCGTCTTCCCTTCTCTTTTGAGATATTTAAGACTGGATTATCTGTTACTTTTGAGTTTGGCATGGTAACTATGCGACCATCAAGGGTTTCAAGTTTGATACTTCTGAGTCCTATCTCTCTGACATACCCCTCAAAACCATTAAGAATAATTCTGTCGTTGATATTAAAAGGCTTATCGCTGAAGATAATTACACCACCAAAGAGATTAGAGACTGCATCTTGCGCGGCAAGTGCAAAAACAAGACCACCGATTCCAAGTCCTGTTACCATAGTAGTTACATCGTAACCGGCATTATCAATCCCTATGATAATAGTCATTGACCAGATAGCAATGTTGACAATTTTTCTGATGATAGGCAGGAGTATATCATCTATATCTGTCTCTGAAGCCTTTACTTTTGGTGCTATGTACTTCTCAATGAGGGTATCAATCATACGCGTTGCAAACCACGCTACATTGAAGATAATAAGGAAGTAAAAGATACTATCTATGAAGTTTGTAACACCCTCTGGAAGTTTTAAAATAGAGACTGCCCACCAGAGTCCCAAGATAGTGATAGCAAGAGTAAGCGGCTCCTCTAGCATATCTACAAAGAGATAATCCAGCTCATTTTTTGTATTTTTAGTAAAGGTCTTGAGTGTTTTTTGAATCACCCAGTAGAGAAATTTTCCAATAACAACCGAACCACCCATGATAAGAAAAGAGAGTAACCATGTTTGGAGTGTATTGCCTAGATAAACAGTTTCAAGCATCGAGATTCCTTAGAAAGATTTTTATCATTATATAGTAAAAATGTTCGTTTTTTTCTATGTCTCTTCTAAAATAAGAAAAATTTAGCTTCTAAAAGGTATAATTTTTTATGATGAATATGTATCACTACTTCCCTTATAAAAGAATGAACCATCGCGATATACTGCTCTATGGTTTTCACTTTAGTTTTATGTTTATCTTTACACTTGCTGTTATCAGAGATCTTTATTTTGTACACTTTTTTAATGCCTCTGTCAATTTTAGTGCGCTAAGTATGACTTTTGTGAGTTACTATTTACTCCATTTTAAACAAAAGAGTGAGCTAGCAAGTTTTATCATTATGGCTGTGGCAGTTATACCACTCTATACGCTTATCTATTTTAACCATTTTGATAATATGGTTATTGTTTATGTTATTTTACTTCCTCTTGCAGTATTTTTTCTAGTCGATTTTAAACGCGCACTTATTATTAACTTTTTTATGTATGTTTTGCTCCTCTCAATGCTCTACTATATTGCCCAAGTTAATCCAACTGCCGCTATTTTAAATAACCCTTTTGCTCTAATAAATATCGCCTTTGCTTCTATCTTAATTATGTTTTTTGGGATTTTTTACCATCTTGCCATAGACTCTTCTATCTCGGCACTTATCTATTCAAACAGGCAAAAAGATATTCTTCTTAATGAAGTGCATCATAGAGTGAAGAACAACCTCAATGTCATTGCATCTATTTTAGGACTACAGGCAATGGGTAAGGAGGAAATCTTGCAAGAGGAGTTGCTAAGAACAAAATCACGCATAGAGTCCATAGCTATTGTACATGAAATGCTCTATTCTCAAAATGATTTTGAACAGATAGAGTTTAATGCTTATGTAGAAAAGCTCTATTATTTAGTGCTAAATATGGAGGGAGATAGTAAAAAATTGCAAATAGATATGCAAAAAAGTCAGAGTGTAAAACTTCCTTTAAATATTATGGTACAGTTTGGTTTGATAGTCAATGAGCTTCTTATAAATACTCTAAAATATGCTACAAATGCACAGGAACTTCGTATTACTTTAGAAATGCACAAAGAGAATGGATGTTATAGGTTTACCTATTGTGATAATGGGGAGCAGGAGGTTGAGGTGGCGAAGATAATGGAGTCAAAAACGTTAGGCATAAAGCTAATAAAATTAAGTGTACAGCAGTTAGCTGGTTCATTACAACTAACCTATAACAATGGACTCTGCTACGCTATAGATTTTTGTTTAGATGAGAGGTCATGATGTCAAAAATAGTAATTGTTGAAGATGAGTTGATTGCTGCAGAGTATCTTAAAGAACTATTAGAGAAACAGGGTTTTGAAGTGCTTGATGTCATAGATAGCGGACGCGAGGCAATAGAGCGTATTGTGGTATTGCAGCCAGATATAGTGCTTATGGATATTATGCTCAAAGACAATATAAGCGGTAGCGAAGTTGCCTTGCATCTAAAAGTAAAAGCACCAAAGATTGCTATACTTTTTTTAACGGCATATACAGATGAAGAGAGTGTATCTTATGCTATTGATGCAAATTGCTATGGCTACCTGATGAAGCCCTACAATGAAAAGGAGATAGTCAATACCCTGAAAGTTGTTTTAGCAAGACTTAAAGAGGAAGCTTTCAAAACGCAAGAGTATGATTCTAAAGTAGTTTTGCTTTCAGAGACTCTCTCGTTTGATTTGAAAAAGAGAAAACTGTTCCGAAAAACAGAGGAGCTAAAACTTGGAAAAAATGCATTGAGAGTCATAGAGGTGCTTTGCCAAAATAGTAATGCTGTTGTTTCAAAAGAACAACTCTCTATGGAGGTGTGGGGAGAGAAAAAGAACTCCATCACTATTAGAACACAGATTTATAGAATCCGTGCATTTCTTGGTGAAGATATCATTAAAAATGTAAGCTCTCAAGGGTATATAATTAACGAGTATGATGCTTGATTATGCTCTGTGCAGCGACAGAAGCACTTGCCCAAGCAAAGGCGAAATTATACCCACCACGACGACCGACAACATCTAAAACTTCACCACAAAAGTAGAGATTTTTACACTTTTTGCTCATCATTGTTTTTGCATCAATTTCTAAAGTATTCACACCACCACCGCTTACCTCTGCATGGCGGAAACCGTGTGTTTCATTTACTGCAAATTTCCAGTTTAAAAGTTGGTTGGCTATCTTTTTTGAGAGTTTAGTATGCAACTCTTTTGCTGGGGTTGTTGGTGTTAGTTTGAGAGCCTCTAAGGAACCTATGGCTATCTTTTGTGGTAGTAAGCCTATTAAAATATCTAAAAGTGTAAAGTGTGGCATATTTTGCGCAATTTTTACGATATGTGATGCAAGTTTTTGTGCTGTAAAATTTGGAAGGAGATTGATAGATATATCGACTGCTTGGTAGTTTAGTAGGGCATAACTGGCAGCTTGGGAGATATCTAAGATGGCAAAACCTGAGACTCCGTAGTTTGTAAAGAGGACATCACCCTTTGTTGTGAGTTCTTTTTGTGCATTGATAAGGAGTGTTACCTCTGCACTTAGTTTTGCGCCACTCATCTTATGGGCTATCTTTGAGTCAAGGTGGAGTTGCACAAGGGAAGGGTAGGCTGGGATGATGCTATGCCCAAAGGCAAGCGCAAAATGCTCTCCATCACTATTGCCGCCAAGATGAGAAGCAGCGCGAGAGCCTGTTGCTACAACCACACTCTCATACTGCTGCATCATCTTTTGAATATCGGTGATTTTTGTCTCATTAATAAAGTTGACCCCAAGTGAACGAGCATAGGATTCATAAATATTGGCTACACTTTTGGCTTCATTGCTCAGAGGATAGGCTCTGCCATCTTCAAGTGTTGTAAGTAGGAGTCCTATCTCATTTGTAAACTTTTCAAACGCCCTAAATCCAAACTGCTCTATCACTTTCATGGCAAAGCTTGGGTTTTCTGAGAAAAAGTCATCTGCTGTGATGTTTGTGTTAGAGATATTACAACGTCCGTTTCCTGAGACCAAAATCTTCTTTGCGGGTTTGGAGTTTTGCTCATAGATATCTACTTTAAGAGCGGCTCTTGCACAAAAGATTGCGCAGAGAAGTCCTGATGCTCCAGCTCCGATGATAGCAATTTTTTTCATTAGAGTGAGACTATCTTAGCACCATAACCGCCAAGGTGTGGTGGTGCATCACAAAAGCTTTTGACACGAGGGTGTGCTTTGAGAAAGTTCTTTACAGCATAGGAGAGTTTCCC
>JALWSY010000103.1 GCA_027083035.1 Sulfurimonas sp.
CTACAAGCACTAAGGCTAAATAGTACAAAGAGACTTGCAATTATTTTTACTATCATTTTTTACTCTCCTCTAAATCTCTTTTAGCCATTATCTCAAAAAGTATTGGAATTATAACAAGACTGAGTATCGCTGAACTTACAATCCCTCCAAGCATAGGTGCAGCAATTCTCTGCATCACTTCACTTCCTATACCATGGGTGTACATAATAGGCGCAAGACCCGCAAGAATGGCAAATACTGTCATAAGCTTTGGACGCACTCTCTGTACAGCGCCTTCATAGATAGCCTCGTTTAACTCTTTAAGTCCAAACTTCTCGCCATACTTCTCTTTTGCTTCATCCACAGACTCTTGGAGATAGACTATCATCACTATGGCGGTCTCTGCAGCGACTCCAAGAAGTGCTAAAAATCCAACGATAACAGCGATACTCATAGCAAAGTTAAGCATATCTATATAGATAAGTCCGCCAAGTAGTGCAAAGGGGAGTGTAAAAAAGACTATAAGTGTCGGCGTCATGCGCTTGAGTGCAAAGTAAATAAGCACGAGTATTAAGAGTAAAACTCCGGGGACTATCCATACAATCTTTTTCATCGCACTATCAAGATACTGAGACTGTCCAGCCCACTCTATGTAGTAACCCGGTTCAAAATTAATCTCATCGATAAACTTCTGCACACTCTTTACATACTCTTTTGCCGTTACACCCTCTTGCGGTGTGATATAGATAAAGGTTACTGGTGATGCCATCTCACTTTTGATAACTGAGGCACTCTGTTTGTAGTAAACATCTGCAAAAGTGCGTAGTGGCACAAAGCCCAGTTTTGTTTTAATCTGAATGTTTTTAATAGACTCCAAGCTTCTTCGCTCATCTCCTTCTAAACGCAGGGCAATAGGGTAACGCTCCAAGCCTTTGTACATAGTAGAGACCTTCAATCCTCCAATGGCTAAAGAGGTATATTCTAAGAGTGTTTTTTTATCCATACCATAGCGTTGCATCTTCTCCTCATCCAAGTCAAGATAGATAAAGTAGCCTGTACTTGCTTGATCAGCAAAGACTGAGAGTGTTTTATCATAGGCTCTGAGTTTCTCCTCTATGATTTTTCCATACTTCTGCAGTCCTTTTGCATCTTGTCCGTAGAGTTTTATCCCGATAGGCGTACGGATACCACTGAGCAGCATATCTATACGCCCACGAATAGGGTAAGTCCATGAGTTGGTAAGTCCCGGAACTTGCAAGGCATCTTCCATCTCTTGACGCAGAGAGTCGTAGGTAACTCCTGCTCTCCACTCACTTTTTGGTTTGAGTGTTATGATAGTCTCAAGCATACCAAGTGGGGCAGGGTCTGTCGCTGTTCCTGCACGACCCGCCTTACCAAAGACATTTTCAACCTCTGGAAAACTTTTGATAATCTTATCGGTTTTTTGTGTGAGTGCCTTTGCTTGATCGACAGAGATACCATAGGGTGTGACAGGCATATACATAAAAGTCTGCTCATTGAGCATAGGCATAAACTCCCACTTCAGAGAGTTAAAGAGCGGATAGATATACCCAAGTGATGCAATAACTGCTACGATAACAAGATACTTGAGCTTGAGTCCATAGACGATGATTGGATGATAGAGCCAGATAAAAAACCGGTTGATAGGATTTTTGTTCTCTCGAATGATTTTTCCCTTTACAAAAAAGAGCATCAGCACAGGAACAAGAGTGATACTTAAAATCGCTCCAGCAGTCATAGCGAAGGTCTTTGTAAAAGCAAGTGGTGTAAAGAGCAGACCCTCTTGACCACTGAGTGCAAAGATAGGTAAAAAAGAGACAACTATAAGAGCAAGTGCAAAGAAGATAGGACGCCCAACGAGTTGAGAAGATTTTAAGATAACCTCTATGCGCTCCTCATTTGTTGGCACTCTCTTATGTTTATCTTCAAATTTATGCAGCATTTTATGTGCATTCTCTATCATCACTATTGATGCATCAACCATAGCACCGATGGCAATGGCAATACCTCCCAGACTCATGATGTTTGAGCCGATTCCAAAGAGTTTCATGAGTGCAAAAGTAGCGCCAACTGTAAGAGGCAAAACAAGCAGAACGATGAGTGATGAACGCAGGTGAAGTAAAAAGAGTCCAATCACGATGATGACTATAATACTCTCCTCTATAAGTGTACTTTTGAGTGTTTCAACTGCTCCATCTATAAGCCCTGAACGGTCATAAACAGTTGTAACATCTACACCCTCAACTTTTAAAGACTCCATCTTCTCTTTTATGCGTTCAATGGCAGAGTAAACATCCTCTCCATATCGAACAAGAACAATCCCTCCAACAACTTCACCCTCACCATTTAAGTCAGCCATACCACGACGCGGTGCAGGGGTAAGTTCTACTCTTGCGATGTCGCCTATGGTAAGAGGAACGCCCCCTTTGGTTGTGATAACAAGTTTACGGATATCATCTAAATCTTTGACATACCCTTTGGCTTGGACTATCCACTCAAAACCATTCTCTATAACTATTCTACCACCAGTATCGTTGTTGTTGCTTTTGAGCACTTTTTGAATATCTTGAACACTCAGGTCATACTTTACAAGGTTATCATTGTTTATAGTGACTTGATAAGTTGGTACAAATCCACCTACTGATGTAACCTCACTTACTCCATCAACACCCATAAGTGCATACTTATAGTAGTAATCTTGAATAGTTCTCAGTTGGGCTAAGTTTTTTGTTTTTGAGCTTAGTGCATACTCATAGACCCAGCCCACACCACTTGCATCAGGGCCGAGAGTAACGGACATATTCGATGGCAGAGAAGATTGCACAGATGCGAGTTGCTCGAGTACCCGGCTTCTTGCCCAGTAGAGATCGGTGTCATCTTTAAAGATGATGTAGATAAGCCCTGTCTCATAGGTAGAGTAGCCACGAACAGTCTCTATATTGGCGATGGCTAAAAACTGCGCTACGAGAGGATAGGTTCCTTGCTCTTCAACCGTTTCGGGGGATTGTCCATTCCACTTTATCTGTACTATTACTTGTGGTGGTGAGAGGTCTGGGAGTGCATCAAGAGGTGTGTTTTTCATACTCCAGATACTGCCTGCTATTAAAAAGAGCATACTCATTAAGATGAGAAATTTGTTTTTGATGCTAAATGCTATAAGTTTTTCTATCATAATACATCCATTGTGTTTATATGGATGTATTGTACTGAGTTAGTGTGGTGGGTTTGTGGTTTTCAGTAACAGACAACAAATAGTTTCATAGTCAATGATAATATAAGCTATGAGGTGCAAGGCGAAAACACGCAGGCGCTACTTGTAGCTTCAAGTGTTTTTAACGTAGCAGATCGTAGCTTATATTGTCACCCGAAGGGCAACATTTAAAAGACTCATCTGACTGCGTTAAACTTTACTTCACGATACTAGTATCGCAAAGCAAAGTTTGCCTTGCATCTAAACCTTTTAAATGTTGTTGCCTATGAAACTATTTGTTGTCTGTTACTGAAGAATTTTGTAAAGCCCCTCTTCGCTCTTGAGTGTCACGCGAAACTCTACTCTGCGCGCTTTACTCTCCTCTTTTGCATCTGCATAGGCGATACCATTTGCACGAAAGTGCTGCTCTAACCAGAAACGGTTCTGCGAAATAGTTGGATTTTGTAGAGAGTAGCAAAAGGAGAGAACACTATAGGCTCTTTGCTGTGAGAGTTGCATATTTTTGAGATATACCTCTTCTGGAGAGGAAGCATTTTTCCAGCTCTTTGAGCTATGTCCCTCTACGCGTATCTCTTTGATGCTATTTTTAAACTCAGGGGCAGTAAGGATATTAATGTAGCGGATGAAAAAATCTTCTAAGATTGATTTGAATCTCCCTTTTATCTTACTGCTGCTGACATCAAAGAGAACTTCTGGGGATGCAAAGATGATGCTGTTGTCATTGGTGATGGTTGCATTCCATTGTTGAAAATCATCTTCAAACTCGCTAAAGAGGGCTTCTCCAAGATTTGCTTTACTATTCCTGTATTCAATGGCGACATCTTCCATCTCCTGTTTTTCAGACTCTACCTTCACCATGAAACTGATGGCAATAAAGAGAAAGATAAGCATAAGGCCAGACATCATATCGGAGATGCCCATCCAACTATTTTCTGATTGTTTACTCATATCTATTTTTAAGTGCTGTATCCATTTGGATTGTTGGATTGCCATCGCCAACTATCTTCACACATCTCATCTATGCCACGCTTTGCTTCCCAGCCTAACACCTCTTTGGCGTAACTTGGATCGGCAAAGCAAGTTGCGATATCTCCTGCTCTTCGAGGAGCTATCTTGTAGGGTACCTTTTTGCCTGAGGCTTTCTCAAAAGCTCGCACCATCTCTAAAACGGAGTAGCCTTTGCCTGTACCAAGATTAACGGTGAGTACTGCATCCAAACTTCCTATCTTCTCAAGTGCTTTGACATGTCCCTGTGCTAAATCCTCTACATGGATATAGTCACGAACACCTGTCCCATCAGGGGTGTCATAGTCATCTCCAAAGACGCTTAAATACTCTCTCTTTCCGACAGCCGTCTGTGCAATAAAAGGGACAAGATTGTTTGGTATGCCGTTTGGATCCTCCCCAATGGTACCACTCTTATGCGCGCCTACAGGGTTAAAGTAGCGAAGCAGTACGATTTTAAAATTATTGTCTGAGATAAAGAGGTCACGCAAAATCTCCTCAATAAAGAGTTTCGTTTTTCCATAAGGATTTGTAGCAGAGAGGGGAAAG
>JALWSY010000104.1 GCA_027083035.1 Sulfurimonas sp.
ATGCAGTAAGTGAAGAACTTATCGGAGAGAATATTGACTGTATTGAGTACACAACTATTCCTGAGCTTTTTGTCTCTCGAACAATGAGTCCTGCTATCATCTCTCATGTAGAGATTGTAAAAAATGAGGAGGGCGAAAATGAAAAAGCAATCATCACACTCCCATCCGATCAAAAATCAAAAGCGATTGGTAAAAGCGGAATCAATATCCGTCTTGCATCAATGCTCACAGGGATGCAGATAGAACTCGTTGAGAGTGATTCTGTTACCAATGAAGAGGGTGAGATAGAAGAGGCAAAAGAGGGTGTTGATGCTCTTGAGGCACTCTTTAACTAAGAGAGAAGGGAGTCATCTAACTCCCACCTCCCCTCAAACTCTGCAACACTTGCTACTCTAAGACGCTCTAAAAAATACTCACGACTCACCTCTTTTGCTCCTAAGCTCTTGAGATGCTCTGTTGGTACCTGACAATCCACAAAATCAAAACCCCACTTTTTCAGATGGCGTATCAAAACTGCATAGGCAGCTTTTGAGGCATCACTTACATGGGCAAACATAGACTCTCCACAAAAGAGTTTTCCAACAACAATGCCATAGAGTCCACCAACAAGCTCTCCATCTAAATAACTCTCTATGGAGTGTACCCTGCCCATACCATGAAGCACCTCAAAGGACTCAATCACCTCATCTTGTATCCAAGTGCCATTTTGATCGGGTCTTGGGGTTGTTGCACAGTTGCGAATAACTGAAGCAAAATCTGCATCAAACTTATAGGTAAACTTTTTCATGCTCTTTTTCAAAGAGCGACTGAGTCTAAAATCATCTAACTCCATAATCAGCCGAGGGTCTGGAGACCACCAGAGTATTGGGTCTTGTGGTGAATTCCAAGGGAAGATGCCTAACTGATAGGCACGAATGACGCGAGAGGGGTTGAGATCTCCACCCCACGCAACAATCCCATCCTCATTTGCATCATTAGGATCAGGAAAGGAGAGTGTATATTTATTTAACTGCGCTATTGGCATCACGCTTCTCTAAAGTGCAACGCCAAAGACTCCTCTGCCTCTACTGCAACAACGCCGCCATTTTGCAGTGAGCCAAAAAGTATCTCATCACTCAGCTTGTTAGTAATATGCTCTTGAATATAACGCTTAAGTGGTCTCGCGCCCATCTCTTTTGAGTAGGCACTCTTAGCTATAAACGCTACAGCCTCATCACTTAGTGTGACGCTTATTTTCTTCTCAGAAAGCTCACGATTTAACTCTGCGATAAACTTCACAACTATTCCCTTGACTACATCCATAGTGAGCTGATTAAAGGCAACAACCGCATCGAGTCTATTTCTAAACTCCGGAGTAAAGAAGGAGTGCAACTCTTCATTGGCGGCAAGAGTATCATCTTTATTAAATCCCATCACATTTCTTGCATTTGCACCGATATTTGATGTCATAATCAAAATGACATTTTGAAAGTTTGCCTTGTAGCCGTTGTTATCAGTCAAAGTTGCACTATCCATAATCTGCAGCAGTATATTTACCAAATCAGGATGTGCTTTTTCTATCTCATCGAGCAGTAAAACTGTGTAGGGATGCTTTTTTATAGCCTCTGTCAAGAGTCCTCCCTGCTCATACCCGACATATCCCGGAGGCGCCCCAACTAAACGGCTAAGCGCGTGTTTTTCCATATACTCACTCATATCAAACTTCTCAAAGTTAATCCCCAAGATATCGCTCAGAGCGACAGCAAGTTCCGTTTTTCCAACACCAGTAGGTCCAGAGAAGAGAAAAGAGGCTATAGGTTTATTTGGAGGTGTCAGCCCCGCCTTTGAGATTTTAATAGCCTGCGACACCACTTGAATCGCTTCGTCTTGCCCTATAACTCTCTCTTTAAGATTACTCTCTAAATTGCGTAGTGAGACAACTTCATCCTCTTTTATGTTTGCATCAGAGATGCCAACCACAGAGGCGATGGTCGTCTGAATATCGGAAGCTGTCACTTTACTTCTCTTCTTCTTTTTCAGGTGAAATGATGCAGCCGTCTCATCTATGATATCTATCGCTTTATCAGGCAAAAATCTATCTGTTATGTACCTGCATGAGAGTTCTATTGCACTACGAAGCGCCTTGTTTGTGTACTTGATGCCATGGTGTGATTCGTACTTTTTCTGCAGACCTTTTAAGATGAGATAACTTGTCTCCTCTGATGGCTCATTGACATCAAGCTTTGAGAAACGGCGAGAGAGTGCCTTATCCTTCTCAAACCCATTTCTATACTCTGCAAAAGTAGTGGCACCCATACACTTAAGCTCTCCTGATGCAAGGGCTGGTTTGAGCTGATTTGCCGCATCCATCGTTCCACTTGTACTCCCCGCACCTATGAGTGTATGAATCTCATCGATAAACAAAATAGCATTTGGCTCACGCTTTAACTCATCCATAACACCCTTGAGACGCTTCTCAAAGTCACCCCTGTACTTAGTACCAGCAAGAAGTGCGCTTAAATCAAGTGCATAGAGTTTGGAGTCTTTTATGATGTCGGGGACATTTGATGCAGCTATGCGAAGTGCCAAGCCCTCTGCAATAGCTGTCTTTCCAACACCCGGCTCTCCCACTAAGATAGGGTTGTTTTTCTTTCGTCTGCAGAGAATTTGCACCACCCTTTTTATCTCTTTGTCACGCCCGATTACAGGGTCTATCTTTCCCTCTTTTGCTTTTTGCAGAAGATTTATGGAGTATTTTTGCAGATAGGATTTTTTCTCTCTGCTCTCGCTGGACTCCTCTACATCAGAGTGAGAGATAATCTCTAAAATATCCAAGCGTGAGATCTGGTACTGATCTAAGAGCATATAGGAAAAACTGTTCTCCTCCTCATAAAGAGCCGCAATCAAATCCCCAACATCTGCATTTGTCTGTTGTGCAGACTGAATATGACGCACCATGTTGTCAATAAGCCTTGAGAGTGCTACACTCTCATAAGGCTCTTGATTTACATTTTCAGGAAGTCTCTCCATTGTTGTTCGTATGTACAAAGAGAGTTCCTCTTTCATCTTTTCAACATCCCCGCCACACTCACGAATGATAGACGCACCTTTTGGAGAGTTTAAGAGTAAAAAGAAGACATGCTCTATGGTGAGATACTCATGACGCAGCTCCTTTGCAAAGAGAATTGATTTTTGAAATATCTCATTTAATGATGCACTAATCACTTGCTACTCCTCTTCCATAGTGGCTTTAAGGGGAAAACCACTATCTTTTGCTTTTTTCATGACCTGAACTACCTTAGTCTCTGCTATCTCATGCGTATAGACACCGCAGAGTCCCCGATCTTTTTTATGTATCTCTAGCATAATACGCTCCGCATCTTCATAACTTTTATGAAATATACTCATCAAAACATCTACGACAAAATCCATAGATGTATAGTCATCATTGAGCAAAAACACTTTGTACTTTTTGGGATATTTTACCTTTATCTTCTCTTCTAGCTCAAAATCTATACCTGTAGCCATAACTCTATTTCGCTGCTTCTATAAAATCATCTATAATATCTTGAGGATTCTCCAAACCTATAGATATACGGATTAAACCATCAG
Source organism: Sulfurimonas sp. (assembly GCA_027083035.1). Taxonomy (GTDB): domain Bacteria; phylum Campylobacterota; class Campylobacteria; order Campylobacterales; family Sulfurimonadaceae; genus Sulfurimonas. Next base: position 3,592 of record JALWSY010000104.1, read on the forward strand.
TTATACCTAAGAACTTCCTAGTGGGTGCATCAAAGTCACTATAGATTGTTGATGCCATATGCAGAGCCAGCGTTCTGCTGTCTCCAATATTTGCAGTAATTGTTGCAATTTTCGTTCTATTTATAAAGGAGTATGCTCTCTCTTTTGAACCCATATCTATGGTTAAAAGTGTACCGCAACCATGAGAGAAGTCACGCTTGTAGCGCTCGTGATGTGGATGCGACTCCAAAGAGGGGTGATTGACATCTAAACCAGCTGCACTTAATCCCTTTGCCACAACCTCGACACTTGCAACCACGCGGCTGAGTCGTAGTGGCAGCGTCTCAAGTCCAAGCATCGTTTGGTAACTTGCGTGTGCGTTTGCACTCATACCAAAGTCTCTTAGTGCGCGTTTTTTGGCATTTGGAATAAGTGCCATAGACTTTGCCCCTTTGATAAACTTCTCTAAAAAGGCATAGCGCTCTGACTTAAACTTATCCTCCCCCTCGTTTATAGCACGAAAAACAGCACACCCACCAAGCGCTGATGCATTTCCAGAGATTATCTTTGTAGTGGAGTAAACCACTATATCTGCACCCAGTTTAAGCGGTGATATACTCAGCGGGGTGATAGTATTGTCCACTATAAGTGCTACTCCTGCATCATTAGCAATCTTTGCAATCGCTTTTATATCAGGAAGCCTCATGTTAGGATTGCCAACACTCTCTAAAAATATAATCTTTGTCTTCTCTGTAATAGCATTTGCAATATTATCTAACTCATCTACATCAAAGAAAGAGCTTGTAATGCCAAATCTTTTGAGTGTTTCATTAAAGAGTGAGTATGTTCCTCCAAAGAGTCCTCCGATGCTAATGATGGCATCCCCTGCTTCAAGAAGTGACATAGTTGCTAAAGTAGTAGCCCCCATTCCAGAACTCGTCGCAACAGCTCCAATACCGCCATCCATCTTTGCCATAATAGACTCAAGCTTTGCCGTAGTCGGATTTCCCATTCGTGAGTAGAGAGGTTTCTTCAGACTCCCATTAAAAATCCCCTCCGAAGTCTCTGCATCACCATACCCAAAGGATGCCGATGAAGTGATAGTCGGAGAGATAGCCCCCTCTTTATTTCCAACTGACTGTACAAACTCTGTAGAAAACTCT
>JALWSY010000105.1 GCA_027083035.1 Sulfurimonas sp.
CATCTCTATTAAATTCACACTGAAAGGTAGTGTGTTCTACATCAAAGGCATCATGGAGCTTTTTCTCTAAAGTATCTATAACCTGATTTGACTCAGAGAGTGTTACATCTTCGTTAAAATCAAGATGGGCTTCTAGGTGGATATGGTTGTCATCTAATTTCCAGATATGTATATGATGCACATTGGCTATCTCACTCTCCTCCTCTATACTTGCTATCACCTCTTCAATATTTACCCCCTCAGGTGTAAACTGCATCAGTATTGCACTACTCTCTTTGACAAGTCCAAAAGATGCCCAGATAAGATAGAGTGCTATCAGTGCTGAGATAACAGGGTCTACCCAAAAAAGCTCAAAGTAGTACATCAAAACCCCGCCACCGACAACGGCAACACTTGTCATAACATCTGTTAAAAGATGTAGATAAGCAGCCTTGATGTTCATGTTGTCATGTGCATCATCTTTTACAAGCAGTACACTTGCGGCATTCAGAACTATGCTGAGTGTTCCAAGCCCAATAACCCAGAGAGAGTTAATAGCCTCAGGATGATAAAATTTATGAAAGGCTTCAACGATAAGAAAAACAGCTATACCTATAAGTACAGAAGCATTAAAGAGTGCAGCTAAAATCTCCGCACGCTTATAGCCAAAAGTTTTGGACTCACTATTTGGTCTGGCTGCTAAACGGTTTGCTCCATAAGCGATGAGTAGTGCTAAGACATCGCTAAAGTTATGCATGGCATCACTGAGTAGTGCAAGTGAGCCTGAGAGTATTCCTCCAACTATTTGAGAGATGGTGATTATGATATTTAAGACGATGGTGATAAAAAGATTTTTACCACTTACATCGTGATGGTGGTGATGTTCGCTCATGATATTTTCCTTTGTTGTTTTATTTCAATGTTGAGTGCATCAAACAGGGTTGTAACATTTTCATCTAAATCTACCTCTGCCATAATAATTTTATCGGTATGAAGAGAGAGTAAAAATGCTACAAGACGAAATGCTTTTCCTTGTGATGCATTGCGTGCAGGGTTTTCAATGATCTCCTGACTTATCTGTTTGTTATCCTTAGTAATATGTGTCACTTCTAGCCATGCTGTGCGACCGAAGTTACTACTGAGTTCTTGTTTGTCTGTATCTAAAAGCCTGACCACTGTCTCATAAGGAGGATGTTCAGGTTCGTAGTGGATTGTGACTGATTCTAAGGCTTCTATCTTCTGATGTAGTTTATGAACAAGTGCATCAATGCTATTGTGCGCCTTAGAAGCACTCAACTCTGCGATGCTCAGCTCTATATCGGCAAAGTAAACACTTCCAGATTTGCGTACATTGAGTCGAGTAATATTTGTGATGTCTGCTTCACTCATTACAATCTCTTTAATAGTAGTGTTGAGCTCTATATCTGCTGCATCAAGGAGTGAAAAAAGTCCCTCTTTTAAAACATCATAGGCACCTTTTAAAATCATAAATACAATGATGATGACAGATGTCTCTTGAGCATATGCTACATGATAGTAGTGTGCAACAAGACCAATGACTACAATTAAACCAGCACCAATATCTCCAAGCCAGTTGATTGCATCAGCTTTTACACCGGGAGATTTGAGCCGTTTGGCAGCTTTGAGCTCATAAAAATAAAAAATGAACTGTACAAAAACAACGACTAAGATAAACCCAACAGTAGTCCAAATCTCTTCAGGTGTTTGGATACCTGCATCAAAAAAGACAGAGTGAATAATCTCATACCCTGCAAAAAGTATCCCTATGCCACCAAAAACAGCCGCCATATCTTCAAGTTTGTGCAGACCATAAGGGAAACGCTCAGACTTATGTGCTGCAAAAAAGAGTGCAAGAAAGATGAGTAGGGCACCAAAAACATCTGAGATAGAGTGGATACCATCGGCAACGACAAGTGTAGAACCCATAAGCCAACCCCAGCTCAGTTTTGCTGCAGCTAAGGCAGCATTGAGAAGGGTTGAGAAAAAGAGCCAGCGCTGCTTTTCATCTGTTTTTTGCAAGTAGTTAATCATTTTTTATCTCTTTATATTCTTATTGACTATGTCACTACGAGAGCCTATATCATCTATATTGAAAGTGTATTTATAGTTTTTAAGCCGCGTTATTTTGAGAAGTTGTTTTGGATCCGTGTTTAGCATATGCTTCATAGCACGAAAGGCTAGTGCTTCCACTGTATCTATATCTTTTGGTGTTACTTTTTTGTGCTGTTTTCTTTTGGCTTTTATCTCTTTCTCTTTAGATTTAAGGTCTTTGAGGAAGCTTGTATCTGCTAGAGAGACTCTGTAGGCTTCACCAGTTGAAATCTTCTGCACAATGAAACTACCACCTAAAGAGTTATCAAGTGAGAGTGTACCGTGGTTAATGCGAGCTCCACTCATAAGTGCGGAGGTATCTACCAAACAGGGAGAGTTCTTTGCCACCACTCGCAAATCTGTCCTATCAACAATGCCATCACTAAAGAGTTTTGGCAGCGTGTTTGCAAGTTCAACATAGGCAAGAACGAGACCATCACAAAGATGTCCATGTGCGCGAGCGAGTGTTTTTATGTCAAGCTTTTTTGCATGGAGGTTGTATCTTCCCATAGCACTATCTGTATCTTTGACAAGGATAGGCTTGGCATTTGGAGCATTTTTGACACTACTCTTATAAAAAGCATCATCAATATTAAGTGCTGTACTCTCTTGCGCTAAGAGTAAAAGTGGTGTAGCTAAGAGGCTTGCAAAAAGTAGTTTCATATCTGCAACCTTACTGTAAAAGCTCTTGAATCTCTTGGACTTCTAAGACGCGACCTGTACTTTTTACTTCTCCATTTATAACAAGAGCTGGAGTAGCTGTAACGCCATACGCCATTATCTTTTGTACATCTTCAACTTTGATGATTTTATACTCACCTTCTAAATCTTTCACAGCCTCTTTTACTGTATCTTCGAGCATTTTACACTTTTTACATCCTGTTCCAAGGACTTCTATTGTTGTTGCACCTTCACTACAGCATTCAGATTCATCGCTACAACAAACATTTTCTTCTACTTTTGTTGTTGACCATGTAGTTTGTGGAGCAGGGGTACAGCATGAAGCGTTTGTATTTTCTGGAGTTGTACAACATGCAGACTCTTTGCTATTAGTTGGAGTTGCACAACAGCCTGAAGCTGGATCACAAGTTCCCATCTTCATCTCTAAGGGACACCAGTTGATGATACCTGTGAGCAGTGGTAAGACGCCTAAGTAAAACCATGCGTTATGCGTGTAGAGACCATACCCTATGAGTGCTAAACCGATTACTATTCTTACTATTCTATTTGTTGCCATTTTCTTTCCTTTAATTTAATATATAATTGAAGAGATACCCAATACAGATAATCCCAAACCCTACGATACCAAAGAATGTTGCTATAAGTTTCGTATGCAAGATTTTTTTGAGAATCATCGCTTCTGGCAGGCTTAGTGCAGTTACAGCCATCATAAATGAAAGTGCTGTTCCTAAGAGCATACCCTTTTGTGTAAGTACCTCTACGAGAGGCATAACACCCGCTGCATTGGAGTACATAGGTACACCCATAACAACTGCAACTAAAACAGCAAATGGATTATCTGCTCCTGCATACTGCGCTATAAATGTAGCTGGAATATAGCCGTGGATAATAGCACCAACACCAACACCGATGAGAACATAGAGATAAATCTGCTTGAAAATATCACGAGTATATTCATACGCCTCTTTGGCTCTCTCTTTCATGGTAAGGGAGATTTTTACCTCTTCTAGCTCACCCTCCATAGGTTTGACATCCATTAAAACATACTTCTCCATACCAAGCTTACCGATGACAAAACCACCAACAATGGCAACTAAAAGACCAAATCCTATGTAGATAGCGGTAACTTTCCAGCCAAAGAGTCCAAAGAGTAGGGCTATAGCTATCTCATTGTTCATAGGTGAACTAATAAGAAAGGAAAATGTCACACCAATAGGAATCCGTGCTTGAATAAAGCCTAAAAACAGAGGAATAGCAGAACAGCTGCAAAAGGGAGTGATGATCCCAAAGAGTGCAGCGAGAACATTTCCATAGAGTTCAGACTTCCCTTGAAGATGCGCGCGAACATACTCTGTGTTGAAGTGGGTTCTTAAGTAAGAAACCACAAAAATAATAGTGATGAGTAAAAACCATATCTTGACGGTATCGTAGATGAAAAAGTTGATACTATCACCTAGATGTCCGCTCAAACCTAACAGATCAAAAGTAAGATAATTAACACTCTCTTGCCACATGATAAAATCCTTTAAAAATTGTATGCCTTTTTCTTTTAGACTTTAAAAGTGTAGCATACAAAAGACAATAAATCAATATATATTGATTTATTGATTGGATTTACAATAGTTTGACAAGTTTGTCTGTCATATCAAGTGCAAAATCTGGCGGCATATGTCCTTTGTTGTAGTAGAGATAGTTGTCAAATCCCCACTTCATCATTTTACTTATTGGAGAGTATGTTGCTTTGTCTGTTGAACCACCGTAAAGATTGTCAGAGACTATAAGTGTTGCATCGTGTCCACCCATATTCATGATACAAAAGACCTCTAAGTTATGTGGCGGTATTGTTACATCTTCGC
>JALWSY010000106.1 GCA_027083035.1 Sulfurimonas sp.
TTTACATGTAGATACACTTTGGAAATTCCATGAGATGATAGAGTTCCGTGATAAGCGTGCTAAGGAGTTAGGGTTTGATTTGGTAGTACACTCTAATCCTGAAGGGGTAGCTATGGATATCTCACCTTTTAAGCATGGGAGTAAAGTGCATACTGATATCATGAAAACAGAGGCGCTTAAACAGGCACTTACTGCAGGTGGATATGATGCAGTTATCGGTGGGGCGAGACGAGATGAGGAGAAGTCTCGTGCCAAAGAGCGAATATTCTCCTTTCGTGATACGCAACACAGATGGGATCCCAAAAATCAAAGACCAGAGTTGTGGAATATCTATAATACGGCTATAGCAAAAGGGGAGAGTGTCAGGGTCTTTCCTATTAGTAACTGGACAGAGTTGGATATTTGGCAATATATCTATTTAGAGGGTATTCCTATTCCTTCGCTTTACTTTGCAAAAGAGAGACCCGTTGTAGAGTATGAGGGGACAAAGATACTTGTTGATGATGAGCGAATGCCAAAAGAGCTACGTGACAAGGCAAAAATGGAGAAGGTACGCTTTAGAACTTTGGGATGTTACCCTTTAACGGGAGCGATTAACTCTGAAGCAAGTACACTTCCTGAGATTATTCAGGAGATGTTACTCTCTACAAACTCAGAAAGAGAAGGGCGTTTGATAGATAAAGATAGTGAAGGGGCTATGGAGCGTAAAAAGATTGAGGGGTATTTCTGATGCAGACTAAAGATGAGAAAGTCACTCTTGATATTGAAGCCTATCTCAAAGAGCATGAAAATAAGGATATGTTGCGTTTTTTAACCTGTGGAAGTGTAGATGATGGAAAAAGTACACTCATAGGGCGTATGCTCTATGATGCCAAAATGGTACTTGATGATCAGCTCGCATCGGTGAAGAGTGAGAGCAAAAAGTATGGCACGACAGGTGAAAAAATAGATATGGCACTCCTTGTCGATGGACTACAAAGTGAGAGAGAGCAGGGCATTACTATTGATGTTGCCTATAGATTTTTTGCAACACAAAAGCGAAAGTTCATCATAGCTGATACTCCCGGTCATGAGCAATATACGAGAAATATGGTAACAGGTGCATCAACTGCGGATGTGGCTGTTATTTTGATAGATGCCAGAAAAGGGATACTTACACAGACAAGAAGGCATAGTTTTATAGTCTCTTTGCTTGGTATTGAGCATATTATAGTGGCTATAAACAAGATGGATTTGGTAGATTTTAGTGAGGAGACTTTTAAAAAAATAGAGGAAGATTACTCTAAAGTAGCAGATGAGCTAAAGATGAGACATCTGTATTTTATTCCTCTAAGCGCTCTTCATGGAGACAATGTTGTAGATAGCAGTGAAAATATGCCATGGTATAGAGGAGAAACTCTGCTAGATTTGTTAGATACTATGCAAATTGCTAAAGAGCAGACTGAAGAGAACTTTAGATTTCCCGTGCAGTATGTAAATCGTCCAAATTTAGACTTTCGTGGTTTTTGTGGTAGTGTGGCTTCAGGTGTTGTCTCTGTTGGTGATGCTATTACTGTTCTGCCATCAGGGAAAACAACTACTGTCAAGAGCATTATCAATGCTGGTGATATTACAGAGGTAAATAGAGATGTTACAACACAAAAGGCTTCTGCTCCAATGGCTATTACGATAATAACAGAGGATGAAGTGGATATCAGTCGTGGGGATATGATAGTACATACAAAGAGTATGCCACGAGTCTCCAACTCTTTAAAGGTGATGTTGGTCTGGATGGATGAGCAACCGATGGAAGTGGGAAAAAGGTATGATATAAAACGAGCCACTTCTGTTATCTCTGGAGCATTTGAGCATATCAACTACAAAGTAGATGTAAATAGTTATGAGAGAGTTGAGGTAGAGCGTTTAGAGTTAAATGATATAGCCTCATGTAAAATGCTCTTAGGTCGTCCAATAGCTGCAGATAGCTACAAAGAGAATCGATTAACTGGTAGTTTTATAGTGATAGATAAAATCACCAATAAAAGTGTCGGTGCAGGGATGATAGTAGATGTCAGTAGAAGAGAGGGAGAAAGCTTCGTAATAACCAAGAGAAGATATAGCGAGGCAGAAAAAGCACTTAATCTTTACATAAGGGAGCATTTTCCGGAGTGGGAATGTAAAAGAATTTAATGTACAAAGAGACAAATAAACGCTCCCTTGTTAAAGGTATTAGTTGGAGAGTGGTAGCAACTACTACAACTATCGCTATAGTCTATCTCTTTTTTGATAGGCTGGATTTGGCGATTGCTGCAGGTGTTGTAGAGACACTTCTCAAAGTTGGACTCTACTGGGCGCATGAGAGAGTTTGGTTTAAAATAAATTGGGGGAGAAAAAAGATAGAACCTTTTAATCTCTGGTTTACAGGTCTGCCTCTCTCAGGAAAGACAACTATCGCAGATAGGGTTTATAGTGAGTTGGCAAAGTTAGATATTCCTATAGAGCGGTTGGATTCTAAAGATATTCGAGACCTTGTTCCAAATATTGGTTTTAGTAGAGAGGACAGAAACCGCCATATGAAAAGGATAGGACACCTTATAAAAACGCTGCAAAAAAACTCTATTGCAACTGTTGCATCCTTTGTGAGTCCTTATAGGGAGAGTAGAAAAGCTATACGAGATATGGTCAAAAACACCATCGTTGTCTATGTAAAAGCGGATGTAGAGAGTTGTAAAGAGCGAGATTATAAAGGCGCATACGAAAAAGCATTAAGTGGAGAGTATCAAAATTTCTCAGGGGTAAATGATGTGTATGAAGAACCACAACATGCTGAGATAGTTATAGAGACAGAAGTGATGAGTGTTGATGCAGCAGTGGAGAAAATCGTAAAATATGTAAAGAAGAACTATGTTAGATAGAGAAGATGAAAATATAGTGTGGCATGAACATCATGTGAGCAAAAGTGAGAGGGCTAAACTGAAACAACAAAGACCTTGTGTTCTGTGGTTTACTGGTTTAAGTGGTAGTGGAAAATCGACAATAGCTAATGAAGTGGAGAGAAGACTGCACCAAAGAGGCAAACACACATATCTGCTTGATGGTGATAATGTTCGTTTAGGACTCAATAGTGATCTCTCTTTCTCTGATGCAGATAGGGTTGAAAATATACGACGCATTGGGGAAGTGAGCAAACTTTTTGTAGATGCGGGTTTGATTGTACTTACTGCATTTATCTCTCCTTTTAAAGAGGATAGAAATCGTGTTCGAGAGATGATGCAAGAGGGGGAGTTTATAGAGATTTTTATTGACACTCCTTTAAGAGTATGTGAGCGTCGTGACCCTAAAGGGCTTTATAAAAAGGCACGAAAGGGTGAAATAGCAGAATTTACAGGAGTCTCTTCACCATATGAAGCACCACAAGAAGCGGAACTTCACATTCAAACCGAAAATATGAGTGTTTCAACTGCTGCAAAGAGTGTTTTAGAGTATTTAGAGAAAAAAGGGTATTTGAGATGTTAAAAGAGATAGAATTAGAGAAGATAGTCGCTATTGCCAAAGAGGCAGGTGATGCAATAATGGAGATTTATAAAAGAGATTTTGCAGTATCGTATAAGGATGATACCTCCCCCTTAACAGAGGCGGATTTAAAAGCAAATGAAATTATATGTACTCAGTTAGAACAACTTTACCCAAAGATACCTATTATGTCCGAAGAGAATAAACAGACACCCTATGATGTACGAAAAAAGTGGGAGTATTACTGGTGCATAGACCCTATAGATGGCACTAAAGAGTTTATTAAAAAAAATGGTGAATTTACTGTTAATATTGCACTTATCAATAAAAAAGTGCCTGTTCTTGGTGTTGTATATGCTCCTGCCATAGATGAGATGTACAAGGCAAAAAAAGGGGAGGGTGCTTTTAAAAATGAAATAAAACTACCTCATAAAGTAAATACAAACAAAAAAAAGAAACTGTTTGTAGTGGCTTCAAAATCTCATCTTTCAGAACAAACGCAAAAGTTTATAAATGCTTTAGAGAGTGAAGATATAGAACAGGTATCTAAGGGAAGTTCTTTAAAATTGTGTATGGTAGCTGAGGGTGTGGCAGATATTTACCCTAGACTTGCACCTACTATGGAGTGGGATACAGCTGCCGCTCATGCCATAGTTTTAGAGAGTGGTAAGAGAGTTTTGCAATATGAAACAGAAGAGGAACTTGAGTACAATAAAGAGAATTTATTAAATCCTTGGTTTATTGTGCAGTAGTGTAAACAGATAGAGAGAGAAATTATGCTAAAATTTCAATAAAAAATAAGATAGTGAAATGACACAAAATAACAAAATAGCCATAATAGGCCTAGGCTATGTAGGTCTCCCCCTAGCCCATGCCTTTTCTTCTAAGTACAAGGTAGTAGGTTTCGATATAGCACAATGGCGTATAGATGAACTTATGAGTGGAGTTGATAGAACTCTAGAATTAAGCACATCTCAAGTTCAAGAAGCACTTGATAACGGAATGCTCTTTAGTAACAAAGCTGAAGATATTAAAGATTGCAATATCTACATTGTAACTGTTCCTACACCTATAGATAAACATAAAAAACCAGACC
>JALWSY010000107.1 GCA_027083035.1 Sulfurimonas sp.
CTTGAAGGTGTTACCGGTAGTGGAAAAACACATACTATGGCGCGGGTTATAGAGAATGTGAAGATGCCTACTATCATTATGACTCATAACAAAACTTTAGCGGCTCAGCTGTATTCAGAATTTCGCCAGTTCTTTCCGAATAATCATGTTGAGTATTTTGTTTCTTATTATGATTATTATCAGCCGGAGGCTTACATTCCTCGTCAGGATCTCTTTATAGAAAAAGATAGTGCTATAAATGATGAGTTAGAGAGGATGCGACTCTCCTCTACTGCAAACCTGCTCTCCTATGATGATGTTATTGTCATCGCCTCTGTTTCAGCGAACTATGGGCTTGGTGATCCTGAGGAGTATCTTAATATGGTACAGGCCTTAGCAGTTGGGGATGATATAAATCAGAAAAAACTTCTGCTTCGTTTGGTGGAGATGGGCTACTCTCGAAATGATACCTACTTTGATAGTGGACATATACGAGTTAATGGGGAGAGTTTAGATATTTATCCTCCCTATTTTGAACAAGAAGCTATCCGTATTGAGTTTTTTGGAGATGAGATAGAGGCTATTTATACTTTTGACATTATAGATAATAAACGGCTTGAAGATTTTAAAAATATTACCATCTATGCAACGAGTCAGTTTAGTGTAGGTCAAGAGAAGATGGCGTTAGCGATAAAGCGCATAGAAGAGGAGCTTGATGAACGGCTTGAGTATTTTCAAAAAGAGGGGAAACTTGTTGAGTATCAAAGACTAAAGCAAAGAGTTGAGTTTGATCTTGAGATGTTGCAGACTACGGGGATGTGTAAAGGTGTTGAGAACTACTCTCGGCTTTTGACCAATAAAAAACCGGGAGAGGCTCCTTTTACTCTGCTTGACTATTTTGCCCAAAACAACAAAGAGTACCTTGTTATAGTTGATGAGTCTCATGTCTCCTTGCCACAGTATAGAGGGATGTATGCGGGAGATAGAGCAAGAAAAGAGGTTTTGGTGGAGTATGGATTTAGGCTTCCTTCAGCACTAGATAACCGCCCTTTGATGCTCGATGAGTACATTAACAAGGCACCGCATTATCTCTTTGTATCTGCAACACCTGCAGAGTATGAGTTAGAACTCTCTGCAACAAAAGCGGAGCAAATTATTCGTCCTACTGGATTGCTTGATCCTATCATCGAAGTAAAGCCTTCAGATAATCAGGTGGAGGATATTCATGATGAGATTAAAAAAGTAGTCGTGAAAAATGAGAGAGTGCTTATTACTGTGTTGACCAAGAAAATGGCAGAGGCACTAACAAAGTATTTGGCAGATTTAGGCATAAAAGTGCAGTATATGCACTCAGACATTGATACTATTGAGAGAAACCAGATTATCCGTGCACTCCGCCTTGGAGAGTTTGATGTTCTTATTGGGATTAACCTTCTTAGAGAGGGGTTAGATTTGCCTGAGGTCTCTCTTGTTGCCATTCTTGATGCAGATAAGGAGGGCTTTTTACGAAGTGAAACCTCTCTCATTCAGACAATAGGCCGCGGGGCGAGAAATGAGAATGGGCGCGTTATTTTGTATGCGAATCGTGTAACAAAATCGATGCAGAGTGCTATAGATATAACCACCTCAAGAAGAGAGATACAAGAGGCGTATAACAAAGAGCATAATATAACACCAAAGACGACCATCCGCACACTTGATGAGAACTTAAAGCTTGAAGAGCATGGTGATTTATATCAAAAACATAAAAAGATGGATAAGATGCCAGCTTCTGAGAGGAAAGCCATTACAAAAGAGCTTATGCTTAAGATGAAGCAGGCAGCCAAAGAGTTAAACTTTGAAGAGGCAGCAAGACTGCGTGATGAGATACAAAAAATAAAACAACTTTAGGATAAATATGGAAGATACATTTAGTAATTTAGAAACATATGGGTATATCGGACTTTTTCTCTACTCACTCGGGGGTGGATTTGTAGCACTTTTAGGAGCGAGTGTCCTCTCCTTTTTAGGAAAAATGGATTTGGCAACCTCTATGGGCATAGCCTTTGTTGCTAATGCTTTGGGAGATATTCTACTTGTCTATTTGGCGAGATACCAAAAGAGTATGATGATGGAGGGTTTGCAAAAACAGCGTAGAAAATTAGCGCTGGCACATATCTATATGAAGAAGTATGGCTCATGGATTATTTTGATTCAGAAGTTTGTCTATGGGATAAAAACGCTTATTCCTATCGCGATAGGGCTTACAAAGTATGATTTTAAAAAATTTATAGTATTAAATATAGGAAGCTCTGCTATCTGGACACTTGTTATTGGTTTTGGAAGTTACTATTCTGGTGGTTTTTTAGTAAAGATTGCCGAGTCGGTAAGTGATAAGCCATGGATAGCACCTGTGTTACTTATTGTCTTTGCTGGAGGGATTTGGATGTTTATGGAGAAGGCAACGAAGAAATTGTAAGTCTTTGTAAGAAGCTTTTAGCTTCCTACAATCGGACCAAACGGAGAGTAGTCTATATGCTCACCATCTTGGTATTTTTTATAGTTTTCGATGAACATCTCTGCGAGATTATCTCTTGTTTTATCAAAGAGTTCTTTATCTTCCCAAGCGTTACGAGGGTTCAGAATCTCTGGCTTGATATCACCTAGAGTTTTTGGTACATGGAGTCTAAAAGTTTTTGTTGTATCAAACTCACTCTCCTGAATGCTTCCATCTAAGATAGCGTTGATACATGCACGAGTGTTTTTGATACTCATACGCTTTCCAACGCCATAAGCACCACCTGTCCAGCCTGTATTTACGAGGTAAACATTTACACCGTGCTTATCGATTTTTTCACCAAGTAGTTTTGCGTAAACTGTTGGGTGTAGTGGTAAAAATGCTTCTCCAAAGCAGGCAGAGAATGTTGCAACCGGCTCAGTAATACCACGCTCTGTTCCTGCAACTTTTGCAGTGTATCCACTAAGGAAGTAGTACATTGCCTGCTCTTTTGTCAGTTTAGAGACCGGAGGGAGTACACCAAAAGCATCAGCAGTAAGGAAGATGATGTTTTTTGGATGTCCAGCCATTAAAGTACACTCATGGTTATCAATATGCTCTATCGGGTAAGAAACACGTGTATTTTCAGTCTTTGAACCATCTTCATAGTCCACTTCCCCTTCGCCGTACATTACCACATTCTCTAAAAGAGCATTTTTTCGGATAGCATTGTAAATCTCAGGTTCACTTTTGCCATCAAGGTTAATGACTTTAGCATAACATCCACCCTCAAAGTTGAAGACACCATAATCGTCCCAACCATGCTCATCATCACCAATAAGTGCGCGATGTGGATCTGTGCTGAGTGTTGTTTTTCCTGTACCGCTTAGACCAAAAAAGAGTGCCGTATCTCCAGCTTCACCAACATTTGCAGAACAGTGCATGGAGAGTTTACCCTCTAGTGGTAACCAGTAGTTCATCATAGAGAAGATACCTTTTTTAAGCTCTCCACCATACCAAGTACCACCGATAATGGCAATGTTATTTTCAACATCAAAAAGTACAAATACTTCAGAGTTCATCCCATGCTCTTTCCACTTTTCGTTGACAGTTTTGCAGGCATTGAGTACAACAAAATCAGATTTGAATACTTCTAGTTCTGCATCTGTCGGGCGGATAAACATATTTTTTACAAAGTGAGACTGCCAAGCAATCTCTGTAACAAAACGAATAGATTTTTTTGAAGCAGGACTCGCCCCGCAATAAACATCAGTTACATACAAATCTTTGTTCGATAGTTGCTCACGAGAGAGTTCTAAAAGTTCATTAAATATCTCAGCTGAAATCTTTTGATTTACATCACCCCATGCAATATACTTGTTTGAAGGATCACGATCAACAAAGTATTTATCTTTTGGACTTCTTCCTGTAAATATTCCAGTATCTACGGCAGTAGCACCCTTCGCAGTTAGCTCTACTTCACCATTGTCAAGTTCATGTTTTATTAATTCATCATAACTAAGGTTATGGTAAATATTACCAATGTTTTTTAATCCTAAAGCTTCTAAGTCTTTTATATTCATAATCTACCTTGTGGTACTGTATCTAAAAATAGTCACTTGAGAAAAGGGATAAAAAATTTTGCAATATTGAAAATATTTATTCCAACTATCTATGACTGTTTTTCTTGCGAAATTATACAACTAATAAACATAAATTAAAAGTAAAATTGAAATATTTGGAAAAGATTTAATGAAAATTAGAGATATTCGTAAAATATTTTGAAGTGAAAATTACTTTAAGAAAAAGTTGCTATAATTCTGCTCTTTAAACTACAAAAGTTCGGGTAGCTCAGGGGTAGAGCACTTCGTTGACATCGAAGTGGTCGGAGGTTCAAATCCTCTCTCGAACACCACTCTTTTTAAATCCTATTGAAATCTTTGTGTAAGTGCGTTAAAGACGCGTTTATGAAACTCATCTTTTGAAGGAAGCCTTAAAGTTGCATCACGTTGCTTTTTCCCCCATACAGGTTCTGGAAAATAACTGTCATTTTTAAATCTTGCCATCACATGAATATGAACACGCGGGAGAACATTAGCAAAAGATGCCATATTGATT
>JALWSY010000108.1 GCA_027083035.1 Sulfurimonas sp.
ATCCTGCAGGACCTCTTAGAACACCTACAAAAATATCTTCTTCTTCACTCAGTGCTTTGGCTGTCTCTTTTTGCTTTTCATTTCTAATGCTATTTGGATATTTTGTTTCAAACCCTTCTAAACACTCTAAAATTGCAGAAGATAACCCCCTCTCTTTGTGCAGCGCATCATCAAGTAAACTCTCTAATGTTTTATTTGAGATATGCTCATCCAATACTTCTGCACTTAACTGAGAAATCAATCTATCAGCAGTAACAATAGCCGTTCGTGCTAAATTATTTTTTGCGTTAAAACCTATGTTGTGTTTATATCCATCAATACTCTCTTTTAAAGAGTAGCGTTTATATTGTGGCAGATTTACACCTTCTAACTCCTCTTCAATTCCCTCTACATCTATCTTCTTTATTTTAAACCCATCACTCAACTCATCATATTCACTTGCAAGTGCATCCACAGAAACAAGAATAGCTTGAAGTTTATCTATGTTATCTTCATAGAACACTTCAAAATTTTCTATTTTATTGTAAATTCCAACAAGATTTTTTATCTCATTTTTTTCTTCTCGAAGCGGTTTGGCATGATGCCAATAGATAGTATGTTTTACTCTCTCTTTTGTATCTTTGTTTAAATCAAAATTATTCAACAGTTCAAAAAAAAGTAAAGAGAGTTCATTATGACGAGGATATTTTTGCCAAGAAAATTTTCCCGTATTTTTATCAATATGCTCACCATCATCAGCAATGTCTTTATATTTTTTCTGCTTTTTCTTCTCTTTTTCAAGCCACTCTTGAAAAGCACTATCAATTTTGCCTATATCATGCCAACATCCAGCCACATAAACTGCTTTTGCAAGATTTTCATCATTTGGTACAGTTTTCTCAATCAATTTTTTTGCCAAATAGCCAACCCCAAACAGGTGTTGATCTAATCGTTGTCCATTTGTATTTGCATAAATTTTATCTACCATTATCTCTTTTTCACCCACAAATCTTTTTGTCATTCCATAGTTAACAGCAACTAATCCACTCTCATCAAAAGCTTCTCTATTTCCCACTATCCACAACAGTTCACTACGACTTCGACTGCGTATCCAGTGACAACTTACCGCTGTATTTTTTGAAGCTGTTTTTTTAAGTAACTTCTGCACAGCCCGTAAGCCTTCATTTGTTATAATAGTCCGCCAAGTAGTGTCCCCGATACGATTTGCAAAAGTATCTAAAACTCTGCGTGTTCGTCTCAAAGCCTTTTTTTGGCACTGAGATACAAAAGTGACCATCATACTATTTTTCTTCTTGCTTATAGTAAAGTGCTGCCTTTTGCACCTCTTTAAACATAAAGTCAAGTGCCTTATGTTCTACAAAAGTTTGTAAAATTTGTAAACGAAACTCCTTTTCACTCTGCTTCTCTTTCGCACAGATAAATGCCCATGGTAAAACAAGGGCATCTTTTACTAAGTCAGCCACATCAAACACTAGAGCACCTCTCCTCGTTTTTCCATGCATAAGTGCAAAACCATGAGGAATCCCTAGCACCCAAAGTGTAGTAGCCCCCCCAAACCATACGCCAAATAATTTCCATGATCTAAAAATCCGTTAGCATCTTCTGCTCTTGCGTGTTCCCTTATAAATCCTGATTGATTTGTTTTTTTTGCAGCATATTTATAGAGTCTTTTTGTTAAATCTGCTTCAAGTTGTAAAAGTTTTCCAACACTCGGTGCAGAAGAGATTTGTTCTAAAGTTTGATGCAACTCTTTTTGCAGTTCATTACTATCAAACCCTTCCAATCATAACTCTTTATCTTTTGACCACACTTTTTGTATAAAGCTTATTCGTGCAATCTGAAACCGTTTTGCACTCTCAAGCCGTTTTATTTCATCAAACCAAAAACTCATCCAACCCTGAATATACTCTGTAGGTCTATACTCATTTTGCGGAGTAAACCACTCAATCTCATTTGCCATTAAAAGTGGCGTACCACCCGTTCCCGTAAAGCCAACTAATACACCAGCTTGTGCTAACATTCTCATAGCAGGTTGTGTTATGGATGTGCCTGTACCAAGTAGTAGGCAAGTGGTATTTGCAATAGGAATATTCCAGTACAAATACTCTTTTTTCTTTTCACTCAAATAAAGAACACGCCCATCTTTTTGTAAAACACGGCAATACTCTAAATAGTAAATATTTGCTCTTTTAGAGTGAAGAATAGCTTTAAGATCAGTTAAAGTATCCATAAACTACTCACTATTTTTAGAGAGTACAATCTCTAAATCAAGCAATGATAGAGGTAAACCGAACTCTTTTATCTTCACATAGTCCTTGTAAGTCACTAAAAGGGAATCTGCTTTGTCTTTTTGAAGTATCGCTTCTAGCTCCTCTTTGTTAAAGGAGTAGTGATCAGGAAAGTAGTGTTTAGCTATGACCTCTGGTAAAAATGCATCAAGTCTCTCTGGTCTTGCTATGGCGGTTACAAGTGACATTCTTTGGGTGGCATCTTTTAACTCTACAACTCTTTTAAAATCTACTCCCTCTTTGAAGGTTGTCACCTCTTTGCCCCTCCAGAGTCTCTCTCTAAATGGACCGGAGGGAAGACAATGCCTATTTTTACTTTCTACATCTATTAAGATATCTTTTTTCTTTATATCGTGCTTTGAGTAGGCATCATCTAAATAGAGAATTTCTACCTCCATCTCTTTTGCTTTTTGTATGCCCTCTTTTCTGTCTTCACTTACTATCACTATCGCGTGAGGCAATTTTGTAGCGTATATCATCGCTTCATCACCACTTTGTGATACATCACATAAGATACTATCTCTATCTTTAACAACTATCAACCCTTGGGACTCTCGACCATATCCGCGAAGGATTATCGCTACATTTTCTTGCTCTTTTGCCATAGCTGTGATGAGCGGTGTCTTGCCACTTCCACCTACATTTAAGTTACCAACACCGATAATCTCTATACCAAAATCTTGTGGTGTTTTACTCTTAAAACGAATCCACATGACAAAACAGTAGAGACAACTTAGAGGAAGAAGAAGAAAAGAGAAAAGTTTTTGGAGAGGGTTTGGATTGTAGAAATACTCTTCAACCCAAAAAACAAGAGAGCTTTTCAACTCTTTTACACTCTTGTTTTTGCTATCTTTTTGATGCTATTTATAACAAACTTTACATCTGCATCACTCATATTTGCATAGATGGGCAAAGAGAGTATCTGTTGGTATGAGCGCAGAGCAACAGGAAAGTCATTGACACGCAGTCCATACTTTGACTTATAGTAGCTCAACAAATGTAGCGGTATGTAGTGCAGTCCTGTTCCAACACCTGCATCTCTAAGCTCTAGGGCAAAAGAGTCTCGGTTCTTATCGACTTTTATGATGTAAAGTGAAAAAGGATTCTCATCATTACTCATATCTGGGATACTTATATGCTCTACTCCATCTAACTCTTTTGAGTAGAGTGTGGCTATCTCTTTTTGTCGTGCTATATTTGCATCTTGTTCTGTGATGATTGAGCGGATATACGCAGCATTAAGTTCACTTAAAGAGTAATCATTTCCAATATCTACCACATCATAGATATAATCAAGCGACTCTTCATCTTTTACCATCGCATGATTTGCCAAGAGTCTAGCACGCTCCATAATCTCATCATCATCAGTTACTAGCATACCACCGTTACAGATATTTTTCTTCAAGTGTGTTGAGAAGTTAAAACAGACAATATCAGCCCCTGTTGATCCAATCTTCTCTCCCTTGTAAGTTGCACCAAGCGCTGTACTTGCATCCTCGACTATCTTTATTTTATAAGTAGTTGCCATTTTATAGACACGCTCTAAATCAACACTCACTCCACCAAGATGTGTAATGATAACCGCTTTGAGCTTTTTACTTTTGTTCTCTTTGAGATAATCCTCTAGCTTGTCAAGATTGATGTTGTATGTATCTGCATCAATATCTATAAACACAGGTTCTGCATCAAAGTGTCGCACAACTTCAGGAAGATTGGGGTGTGCATTAACCGAGCAGACTACTTTATCACCACGCTTTAGATCAAGTGCCAGCATAGCCAAGTGTAGCGCAGAGGTACCATGAGAGGTTGCAAGTGCATACTTAGCACCAACATACTCCGAAAATTCACTCTCTAACTCCTCTACCTGAGATATATCTTCACCATCGAGTGCATCACTTACATTTGAGTGTGCTTCACGAGAACTTTCATATCTGTTAAAGGGTACTTTTAACTCTTTCATCTTCTTTCCTTCTTTAAAGTTTTATATCTCTTGGATAGTTAAAATCATGGTTTATCGTCCGTGATGTCAGCTTGGCAATAACAGGCATCTTACGCTTGAAGTGATTACGAAAAATTCTCTCAATTATCATATCAACCATTTTCGCTTCCACTCCGCGAGAAACTATCTCATCTCGAGTGAGTCGCTCCTCAACATAGAGTTGCATAGCATAATCCAACTCTTTATAAGTATATCCTAAATCTGCTTCATCACTCTGCCCATCCCACAAATCTGCCGATGGAGGCTTAGAGATGATACTAGGCGTCACACCTAAATAGCGTGCAAGTTCAAAAACTTCACTCTTATACAAATCACCTATAGGGTTCACAGCAGAAGCCAAATCACCATAGAGTGTGCCATATCCGAGCATAAGCTCACTTTTATTACTTGTTCCTAAAACTAGAGCATTCTCTCTTGCGCTGATGTCAAAAAGAGTCGCCATGCGCATACGCGAAGAGAAGTTCCCCTTTCGAAGGTTATCCAACTCTGGATGCATTGCCTCATACGCCTTTAACATTGGTTCGATGGAAGCAGTAATAGATGTAAGATTAAAATCTCTGCAGAGGGCGTCTGCATCATCAAGTGAACTTTGTGAGGAGTAGTGAGAGGGCATCTTGACGCATAAAAGGTCATTTTGAAAAACTTTGTGTGCTAAAACTGCAACAACAGCAGAGTCTAGCCCACCACTCAAACCGAGGACTACTTTAGTAATACCTGTTTTTTTTACTTCATTATCTAAAAAGCGTTCAAGATACTCTGCAATCTGTGCATATTTACTCATTTGGCTCTCAACTTTTTTAGTAAGATTATAACTAACTTTTGTAACAAATGAGAGTTTAAGAAAAAATTATTATCATTACACTATTCATTTTTCATATAAGGTTTTACAATGCTAAAAATTTTAACACTTACATCGCTTCTCCTACTTACTCCTTCTCTCTTTGCAGATGTTGAAGAGGGAAAAGAGCTTTTCCATGATGCAGACTGTATGTCTTGTCATAACAACGAAGATTTTTCCCCAAAAGAGAGAAAAGCAACAGATTATCGTAAACTACACATGGCTGTAGATGCGTGTCGTTTTGCCAATGATGCAGATTGGTTTGATGATGAGAGTGATAGTGTTACTGAATACCTCAACAAAAAATACTATAACTTTAAAAAGAAGTAGAACTTAACAAACCTCTTTTTTTGCCATATAGTTCAGCTCCGAGCAGCTAAATCCTGCCTCCTTTCTCGCCTCTAAGTTTAGATTTTTGGGGCGCAGAAACCCTTGTGGGTAGTACTTATCTATAATCTCAAAATAGGTATCTTTTGAAAGATTCTCCCTCTCACAAGCATAAGAAAACCACCTGTCTCCCTTTTTCACATGATCCACCTCTTCCTCTACAATGATACTCAATACTTCAATGATTTTCTCTATCATCTCATTTTTTGGCAGTTTTTTGAGTTTGGTAATTATCATAGGAGTAGCATCGAGTCCATTTGCCTCCAAGTAGCGTGGAACAACTGCCATTCTCTCCACAAGCGTTTGTGTTCTTTGACTCGCTTCAAAGAGTGCATTATGTACCGCTACATCTCCATACTCTGCATCAAGCTCTTTGAGGAGTTGCTCTAGCATCAAAAAGTGACGAATCTCATCCTCAGCCACCTCTAACCAATCATCATAATACTCTTTAGGAAACCCACAAAAGCGATACGCCCCATCAAGTGCCAAATCTATCGCAGAGTACTCAATATGCGCTATAGCATGAAGCAGTATCACCTGCCCCTCTTTTGTTGTGAGATTTTTTCTTTTTGGCACATCTTGGGGTGGTACTATGGTGCATACTTTTGCATACGATGGTGCAGTAAACTCTTTTGTAATATGCGTAGTGGAGATATCGTACACTCCCTGCTTATAGAGTTCATAAAAAGAGTAAAACTTCTCTATCTTCTTTTTAATATCTGACTCTTCTAAAATTAATTCTAATGCATGATAAAAATTCATAACCAAATGATAATCAAGAGATGCTATAATCTCGCTAAAAAAGGTTTTTTATGCAGATAAAAGTACAACCTATGGGTGTTTACCAAACAAACTGCTACATTGTTACTAAAGATGGTAAAGATTTTATCATCGACCCCGGTGTCGGTGCAACAGAGTGGGTTTTACAAAATGTCACAAATCCTGTCGCCATTCTCAACACACATGGACACTTTGATCATGTCTGGTCAAATGCCGAACTCCAAAAGAAGCTTGGTATCAAACTCTACACCCCAAAGGGGGACATCATGCTACTTAGCTCAAGCAGTTGGATGCCAGAGCTGCCACCCTCTACACCTGATGTTGCAGTTGATGGGGATGAGGAGTTTGATTTTGATGGTGTAAAGGTAAAGTTTCGCCACTTCCCCGGTCACTGTCCGGGGTGTTCCACTATTGAGATAGGTGATGCTATGTTTAGTGGGGACTTTATCTTTGAGCGAAGTATAGGGCGTACAGACTTCCCATACTCAAGCCCGGAAGATATGAAAAAATCACTCCAAAAGTTTAAAACACTCAACTTCGATAAAACACTCTATCCGGGTCACGGCGGCACAACAACCATCGCACAAGAGCAGAGAAATGCAGACTACTGGATAGAGACTCTATAGGGAGAGAAGATGCAAGATCATTTTAAAGAAAAAGCAGCCAACTGGGACAAAGGTGACATCCGCGTAAACGGAGCAAAAAAGATTGCTGATGCCATTGCAGAGGAGATAGCTATCACGCAAGATATGGAGATTATGGACTTTGGTGTAGGCACAGGGCTGCTTGGTTTTGAGATTGCCAAACTTTGTAAAAGAGTTTACGGTGTTGATATGTCACTAAGTATGCTAGAAAAACTCAAAGAGAAAAACACCCCCGAGCTTCACATAGAGGCTATCTGTCAAGACATAGTCAAAGAACCTTTAGAGATGCACTTTGATGGGATTGTCAGTTCTATGACGCTGCATCATGTAGAGAATTTAGAAGCTTTTTTCAAAAGTATCTATAAAAATCTTCATGATGATGGTTTTATTGCCATAGCTGATTTGGAGAGTGAAGATGGTACTTTTCACTCAGATAACACGGGGGTACACCACTTTGGTTTTGACCCTCAAGCACTCTGTGATATCGTTCGTCAAAGTGGTTTTAAAGATGTGAGTTACGAGAGAGTAAACAGCATAAAAAAACCGCATAGAGAGTTTGGAGTCTTTTTACTTACTGCGAGAAAATAACCCTCTATATCTCATCTCCGGTACTACTGCCAAGTGCCGTATCGTCATCTTCTAAAAGCTTTAGCTTTAGGACATGACGATCAGTCACTACAGTCTTAAACTCACCCTCAAAAACTTTGATATCTAAGACAAATCCCTCAACATGAACATTGCGTTTTCGTCCCTCTTTATGGCGTACTTTTGCAACAAAGTCCACCTCATCATGAAACTTCACAGGAGAGAGAAACTGACAACTACTTGCTACTAAGACTACATTCTTCTCATTAACTGCGAGCATGGCTGCATAATCAGCTGCACTAAAGATAAACCCTCCATGAATCAGCCCAATATCATCGGCTAACATCTCTGGTGTAGTGATTAGTTTTGTCTCAACATAACCGCGTTCTAGTACAACTATTTCACCACACATGTCTGCATTTATACGCTCATGTGTATTTATAAATATCTCTTCTTTATTCTCATCATAATCTATCTCTAACTCTTCATCACTTATAGTATCATCTGCCGTCATTATCTATCCTTTATTAATCTTACATAAACTCTCTGTGGAGCTGGGTATCCCTCTACGGTTTTTGAGCTATCATTTGGATCTAAAAAATCCTCTAAAGAGTGTCCCTCTATCCACTCTGTCTTTCTCTGTTCATTTGCATCGGTTACACTCGTCTCTAAAACTTCAAAAACATCAAACCCTGCCCGTAAGCACCAGTTTTTTAGTGCTTTAATCGTTGGCACAAAGTAGATGTTTGGTATTTTAGAGTAAGAACTCTCTGGACAGAGTGCCATCTCCTCTTCTCCATCAATATAAAAAGTATCTAAAATAACTTCACCCTTTTTATCAAGCCCCTTAAAGAGCTGCTTGAGCATCGCAACAGGGTCACTTCTATGATATAAAACACCCAAACAGAAGATAGTATCAAACTTCTCTTCATAAAACTCCAGATGCTCTACACCCAAAAGCTCATAGACAATATCACTCTTTACAAAATGGTTTATAAAGTCAAACTGTGTTTTATAGAGAGGAGAAGGATCAAAGCCGACAAGCCTCTTGGGTTTATCCTCTAACATACGAAACATATAGTAGCCATTGTTACACCCTATATCGGCTACTCTTTTATCTTTTAAATCAAAATGTCTCCGCAGAAGATTATACTTGATGTTGCTCTTCCACTCTGAGTCTATAAATGTCTCTCCGATTTGGAAGGGTCCTTTACGCCATGGCATCAGTAACTTTGCAGTATCATAAATCTTTTTTGCATCACAATCGCCCTCGATAACTACCGTATCACCAAGTGTTACCTCACACACAGACTCTTCCAAACTCTCTAGTGCATCACGAAGTGGTTTGATGTTTTTCCAAAGCATCCACTTCTCTCGCTCTTTTCTTACTACTTCTAAATCCATTATCTCACTTTTTAATTACTATTGCAGATTAATTTTACTATAATTGTATCTAAAATAGTAAGGATTTTTTATGCGTCCAGAGAAAAAAGCCACAGTTGTCTCGACAAGTGTAGCAACCATTTTAGTTTTAATGAAGATGACTATAGGAATCATGAGTGGGAGTATAGCTGTACTAGCCTCTGCCATAGATAGTATGCTTGACCTCATCGTCTCTCTCTTTAACTTTTTTGCTCTGAGCAATGCAGAGAAAAATCCAGATGAGCAGTTCCACTTTGGACGCTCAAAAATAGAGCCACTTGCAGCGGTAATTGAGGGTACAGTCATTTCTCTTTCAGCACTTTTCATTCTCTATGAAGCACTCTCTAAGATAGTACACCCTCAAGATATGGCGTATGTGAGTGAGAGTGTTGGTGTTATGGTTGCATCATTTATCATCACGGCTTTCTTAGTTGCCTATCTTACCTACATTGCTAAAAAGACAAACAACATGGTCATCCGCGCAGATGCCCTGCATTATAAAACAGATCTCTTCTCAAATGGAGCAGTTCTCTTTGCTCTTTGGGCAGTCTCTTACACAGGGGAGCAGTTAATTGACCCTATTTTAGGTATAGCTATCGGTATCTATATGATTTACTCTGCCATTCCTATCATTAAAGAGGGTATTTTGATGCTTCTTGATGCGGCACTTCCAAAAGAGGACATAGAAGCTATAGAGAAGATAATAGAGTCAGAGCCTATCATTCAAGCATACCACTACCTACAGACACGCGAGTCTGGTTCTCATGTTTTTATCTCCGTACATGCTGTCTTCAATGTCAGCATCTCACTCTATGATGCACACCTTGTAGCAGATAAAGTAGAAGCAAAAATAAAGGAGCATTTTAAGGATAAAAAGACCCACATCTTAATTCATATGGATCCTTATGATGATTCAGAAATTAATGACGATGAAGAGGAGTGGTAGATTTAATTTTTTTTGCTTTAAACTCTTTACTCGCTATATTTTCTAAAAATACAGTTGCATAAGAGCCTTTTGGCAGGGTAAAAGAGATATGCATCTTATCAAAATCTTTTGTGTACTTTAGCTCTACATCTTTTGGAAAAACTATAGCCTCTCTTCGTAAACCTTTTTCATACAAAAAGCCATCATCATACTTCGCTTCTATCTCCCCTGCTCTACCTCGCGCTCTATAAACACCACGACCACACAAAAGCCCTGTAGGGACTACCTTTTGTGCTTCAAAATCCTTTTGTTGTGGGTTTTTAGGTGTAAAGAGTTTTCCCATTGCATCAGCGTACAAATCGCCCTCTAAGAGTTTAAACTTTCCACCATTCTCATCGCGACTTATCTGCACACGCTCTGCGAGCCACTCATTAAAGAGGGTACTTTGATAGACAGAGATAAGAAACTTCTTCACCTTAGTATCTTCTATGTGAATATCTCCCTCAATCATCTTCTTTGCCTGCTCTATTGAGTCTCCATCCCGACCAAAACGCTGATACCCAAAGTAGTTTGGAAGTCCCAGTTTTTCACTCTTTCTTGCTAGTTTTTCGATCTGTCCAGCCTGAATCTGATTGACCTCAAAGAGATTAATACTAAAACGATTCCCAAGCAAATCTCCCATACGAATGGAGCGAGAGTGTCTTGTGCTGCCAAGTATCTTAATCTGCGGGTGTTTAAACTTCTTTAACTCTTTTTCATAATGCGACTCTATACTTATGTACTGTGTCGTTGTTGCGTGTTTATCTTTGAGTCCTGCATAGCCTATCTTCTCTGCATTTATGTTGAGATACTCTGCAAAAGCAGCTACCATATCCCAAGTCGTCATCTCCACTTTTTGTACATGGTAGATAGTGAAGTTTCCACTCCCCTTCCACGAGAGTCCTATCTCATCTACAACAAAATCATCTTGATTCTGTTCAAACTTAAAGTGGATTGGCTCTTTTTCTTCTAAATATATTCTTGGCATTCATTTCCTTTGTATTGCATACTTTCTTTTCATAGTATTTTTTAAAAATACGCTTACTCATGCAAGCAGCACTAGAGTTGTAAAAACTTCAACTCTCTACTTGCTTTTGCCATATCTGATTTTATAGCTTTTTTAAGCGACTCCAAAGAGTCAAATTTTTTATTTTCACGGATGAAAGAGACAAAACGAATATCTGCATTTTCTCTACAGACAACCTCTCCATCTAAGACATGTGACTCTATTGCAAAACTCCCATCAGTTGTTACACGGTGTCCTATAAAACTCACAGAGGGGTGAAAATGCTCCTCATCATCGATGCGTGTCAGCGTAGCATAGACACCCTCTTTTGGAATCAAATAATGGGGTGCTTTGACATTGATGGTAGGAACTAACTCCTTAGAGCCTATCCCCTGCCCTGCTATGACTTCACCAACGATAGTATAGTTATGCCCCAAAAACTCATTTGCACCCTTGATGTCGCCTAGTTGTAACTTTTGACGAATCTTGTGTGAGTGTACAGAATCATTGTGGTGGCGTACCTCATCAACAACTACCACCTCCCCATCAAAAAGCTCTTTTAAATCTTCAAAAGAGTACCTTCTGTCTTTTCCAAAATGAAAGTCGTACCCTATCACAATCTTTTTGAGTTTTGGAAAGTTTACTTTTAAAAGATCTATAAAACCCTTTGCATCCAAGTGTCGAATTGCCTCCAAATTGAGATAAACTATCCTTTTATCGGTAAACTTCTCTCTTTGCCTATAGGGTGTTAGATTTGCGTAACCCGTCTCTATGACGACTATTGTCCCATTTGCATCAAGCTCACTAAAGAGTGCCTGATGCCCAATATGCATGCCATCAAACCCACCTATAGCTATTGATTCACTACTTTTTACATTAATCATGATAGAATTATAGCAGATAAACAAAGAGATACTCAAAATGAACTACTTTCAAAGAAAAGATGCCCACTCCATCACTTGTCTTTTGTGTCAGCACTACTGCACTCTTAAAGAGAATGCACATGGTATCTGTGGTATCAACTACAACAAAGAAAACACTCTAGTTAACACTACTTATGGACACCCGAGTGCCATCAACATTGACCCCATCGAGAAAAAGCCCCTCTATCACTTTCTTCCCGCTACACAATCCCTCTCCATAGGGACAGTAGGGTGTAACTTTCGATGCCCTTTTTGCCAAAACTATACTATCTCACAAACGGCTACGGTCAATGAACAGATAACATACACACCAAAAAATATCGTCGCCCTTGCACAAAAATACAAAACCAAAAGCATTAGCTACACCTACAACGAGCCTACCATCTGGTACCCCTACGCCAAAGATATAGGCACGCTTGCAAAAGAGTCAGGCATTAAAAACATCTTTGTCTCAAGTGGTTATGAGTCCAAAGAGGTCTTAGAGGATATGCCCTCATGGCTTGATGCTATCAATGTTGACTTGAAGAGTTTTTCGCATGAGTACTATAAAAAGGTTTTAAAAACCAATCTCGATGGAGTAAAAGAGAGTTTGGAGTTGTTGGCACAAAGTCCTATCTGGCTAGAGATTACAACGCTTATCATCCCTGATGTCAACGATAGTGATGCAGAGTTACACGCAATGGCAGAGTTTATCGCTACAAAGATAGGCGTAGAGACTCCATGGCATTTGAGTGCTTTTTATCCAAACTATAAAATGCAAGATACTCCAAGTACCTCTCTAAAAACACTCCAAAGAGCAAAAGAGATTGCCCAGAGTCATGGCATCAAATACATCTACATCGGAAATATTCTCAATGACACCTCCACATACTGCGAGAAGTGTGGGACAAGGCTCATCCATCGAGAGGGATACAAAACTCAAGTGGAAAATCTCAAAGGAAACCACTGCAAGGTATGCAACAACTTTGTGGCTGGAGTTTTTAGCTGAATTTCACTTTTAAAAACCATATCGATATTATGGTATAATATACCATATAAAAAGGAGTCAAATAATGCTAGCTTCAAACAACACTACAGAAAAAGTCACTTTCAATATGCCCTCAGAGTTAAAAAAAGAGGTGCTTAAACTCAAAGCAGAGTTGAAAGTATCGTTAAACACAATCTATAAAAATGCTATTGTAGATTATATCAAAAAACAAGAGCTGAAAAAGTGGGAAGCAGGAGCGATGAAAGCATCCAAAAACCATGAGTATTTAAAAGAGTCAAAAGAGATGGCGGAGAGTGGAGTCGATTTTTATGAATATTAAACAGGGGGATATCTGGCTGGTCAATTTTAACCCAAGTATCGGAAAAGAGATACAAAAAGCACGACCGGCTGTTGTTATAAATTCTGACTTACTGGGGAGGTTGGGGATTAGAGTTATAGTGCCGATTACAGGTTGGAAAGAGTATTATGAAGAGTATCCATGGATTATCAAGATTCAAAACAATGAGCAAAACGGTTTGGCAAAACTTTCTGCAATAGAGTGTTTGCAGATAAAAAGCTTTTCTCAAGATAGATTTATCAAAAAGCTTGGAGTAGTTCCAAGTGATTTACTCTTTTCGATACACTCAACTGCACTAAAAACTTTTAATCCTCTTTATGAGATAGCATAAAGAGGATTAACTCACTTTAACCACATGATGGCACTTCACCATCTGATGCATACTTCCAGACGAAATCATAGAGGTTGTTGATATCTTTTGCTTTCATCTTTTTAATCTTCTTTACACCATGTGGACAGATTGATGTCCACTCCTCTTGGAGTTTACCACTCTCTTTGATAGATGCCCACCCTTTACGGTCATGCTTTACTGCAAAGACTGCACCGTTTTTGAGTCCATCTTTTTTGCACACTTTAAGTTTTTTGAGGTAAAACTTCTGACCTTTTTTGGCATCTGCTGATGCAACTGTGCTACTTACTGCAAGTATCATTACGCTTGTTAAAACTGTTTTTACTAAAGTATTCATTTTATCCATCCTTTTTATTTTAATGTCTCAATATATGCTGCTACAGCCTCAATATCTGCATCACTTAGATGTAGTACCTGACCTTTCATTACACCCTTCATCGCACCACCATAAGTGCCATCTTTATAGCCTTTTAAAGCGGTAACTACTTTGTCCGCTTTCCAACCTTGGATAATAGCTGATTTGCCTAAAGCTTTCTTCTCAGCTTTAGCGCCGTGACACGCTGTACACTTTTTAAATGTACCTGCTCCATCTGCTGATACAACGCTCATTGAACCTACTACTGCTAAAGCGAGTAAAACTTTTTGAATTGTTTTCATTTTTTGCTCCTTAATTTTCTTACAAGAGCAGTATAGAAGATTATTGTGGAATGATTGTGGAATAAAGCGCTGATGCTAGAGAAGGAGTGTAACTTTTGTCCATTCTCCTACTTGTGAGTCTATTTTTATCTCAAAACCATACTCATCGCATATCATTTTCACGATACTCAGCCCTATCCCAAAGCCGCCAACACTAGTGTCAAACCTTGCATAGCGTTCAAACATGGAGTCTATATCTTTTTTCTCTATGCCCCTGCCTCTGTCTTTGATGCAAAGCTGCTCTTTTGTGAGAGTGATAAAGATAGAGCCATTCATTTTGTTGTACTTTATGGCGTTGGAGAGGATGTTGTCTATGAGTTTTGTGATTTTTTTACTATCTACGCTTAAAATCACCGAATCATCGAGATCCATCTCTATAGTGATTTTTTTCTGCGTTGCTAATAGAGTGAAGTATTCTACTCTCTGCTCTATGAGTGGTTTGAGTTGGAGGGGATGATTCTCTGAGATAACTCTGTTGTTGAGGGTTAGATAGGTCAAGTCATCATAGACATTGGATATGGTCTTTGCACCTATATCTATGCGGTTGATGATTTTGAGCAGTTTTTTATCTTCAAGGGAGGCTTTGTCTATAAGCTCTATGTTTGTTAAGATGGTACTCACAGGCGTGTTGAGTTCATGTGTGGTATCTTTTATGAAAGTATCAAGCAGATGGAGAGCATCACGCATAGGTTTTAAAAAGAGATGGAGTAAAAAATACCCCATAATGAGCATAACAACAAAGAAAAAAAGGCTATAGAGCATAATGTTTGTGATGGTACGATGGAACCACTCTGCATCATCCCCAAGTGTTACTACGACATACTGTGTGTTGCGGTAGTAGTTCTGCGGGTTTGTAATGTAGCGGATATTTTTACTCTCAGAGTATTGTACCTCTGTTAAAAGTTTTGGAGGGTTGCGTAGTGTTGAGTAGATAAGTCTATAGTTCTTATCGTAAAGAGAGATTTTAAATTTTTTGCTTTTTGTGTAAGGAAGGCTCTCTATGCTCCCCTTTTTTAAGTTCTCTAAGGCATTTAAAAAGTCGTTTGTGTAGGCATCAAGTGCTATCTTTCTTTGACTCTGGTTTATCTCTTTTTGCATACTAAAGTAGAGTGATGCAGTAAGCCCCACTATAGCTATGCTAAAGATAACATAAAGAGCAAGGAGCCGTGCTAATGTCTGCTTCTCACTACGAGATAAGTTTATATCCAAGTTTTTTAATACTGACAATCTTCTCACTCCCCAAATATTTTCTCAAGTTTTTGATGTAAGTACGAAGCGCACTCTCGCTTACCTGCTCATCATACCCCCACAGTCTCTCATATATCATCTCATGTGTTACAAGATTGCCTCTGTTTTGCATCAAAAGCTTGAGGAGTTTTGCATCTTTGTTGTTGAGTTTTACCTCTTTGTCTTGCACAAAAAGAGTATCATTGTGTGCATCATAGTAGATACCTTCGCCTATCTCTATCTTTTCATGCTCACTATGGAAAAACTCTCGTTTCAAAATTGTCTCTATGCGTAGTTTTAACTCTTTTAAAGCAAAAGGTTTACGGATGTAGTCATCACAACCACTCTCATACCCACTCTCCAAGTCACTCATAGAGTTCA
The DNA here is from genome assembly GCA_027083035.1 of Sulfurimonas sp. Classification (GTDB taxonomy): domain Bacteria; phylum Campylobacterota; class Campylobacteria; order Campylobacterales; family Sulfurimonadaceae; genus Sulfurimonas. Next base: position 15,815 of record JALWSY010000108.1, read on the forward strand.
GCGATGTTATGAAAATAGCAGGAGTAGTTCTCCCCTCAGCTCTTGTGTTTTTGAGTATCTCAAAACCATTAATATCCGGCACATTGACATCTAAGAGCAGAAGATCAAAACTCTGCTCATAGATAGCATCTTGTGCATCAAAGCCATCATAAAAAGTCGCCACCTCATAACCAAGATTTTCCAGATAATCAACTATAGTTTCATTAAGTGTTACATCATCTTCTAGGAGTAAAATTCTCTTTTTCATACTCTACAACTCTTTTCTAAAGTAGTAACAATACTCTAAGTTGCCATCTTTTCCGGCAAGCGAAGATGGAGACTTCTGCACCATCTGCCACCCTTTTAAGGCACACGCATCCTCAAAACGCATCATAGCGGTCGCTATCGCCTTTTTATCTACCACTACACCGTTTTTATCTCTTTTGGCTTCACGCCCCACCTCAAACTGCGGTTTAAAGAGTAAGATGATATCTCTTTGTGCTAATCTCTCAACAGCATCCAAAATATGTAACAGAGAGATAAAAGCGACATCGCTTACAACCAGATCAAAAGATTTTTCAGATTGAAAGTCACGAATATCACACGACTCATAAACATACACCCTTGCATCATCACGGAGGCTGCTGTGGAGCTGATTACTCCCCACATCTACAGCACTCACCTCTTTGACTCCCCGCTCTAAAAGCACCTCGCTAAAACCACCCGTAGAGGAGCCGATATCTAAAGCTACCCGCCCCTTTACATCCAGACCTATTTCCTCTAAAAAAGCATCGAGTTTATGTGCAGAGCGGGAGACATACTGCTTATAGTTCGCAACTGTTACAGCGTCCTCTTGTGTAACTTTAAACGAACTCTTTTTGATGACTCTATCATTCACACTCACCAATCCATCTTTTATGATACTCTGTGCCTTGTTTCGACTATCCACAATCTTTGCATCAACGAGATAATTATCTAATCTTATCATTTGTGGCACACTTCCTCTCTGTACTATTAGTTTTGTTTCACTCTGTAATTATAACCATATCAACATAGAGTAAGCAAGAAAAAGATAAAATCACACTATTTATTCACAAGAGGTACTTATTGCTTAATCTACCAAATTTTCTTGCTTCCGTGCGCATACTTTTAGCACC
>JALWSY010000109.1 GCA_027083035.1 Sulfurimonas sp.
AATAGCTTCTATAGAGGGTACCTTTGATGCACTCTCTATGCACGGAAGAGATATTTTTGCTGTGAGTTCTGATGCAGATAAAAAGGGAGTGCTTTATCATTATGTCATTAATGCAGATGAGAGTGTCTCTCTTAAAGAGCGTATAAAAAATCATACAAATCAAGATGTGACTTTAGATGTTGTAGCGCAGGGTGAGGGATTTTGTGTTACAGGTGATAGTAAGGATGCTACTGTTTCACTCTATGTAAAAGAGATAAAGTAGAGGATTGATTATGCAGATTGAAGCAAATTTAGTAGATATTAAAAAGCGAGAGATTTACCCAGCAAGAGTTACAGTAGAAGGTGGCATCATCTCTTCTATTATAAAAATAGAGAAAAAGTGTGAGAGCTATATTTTGCCGGGGTTTATTGATGCACATATTCACATCGAGAGTTCTATGCTTGTTCCTAGTGAATTTGCACGTTTGGCTGTGCTGCATGGAACAGTAGCTACTGTAAGTGATCCTCATGAGATAGCAAATGTTTTAGGCATCAAGGGTGTGGAGTTTATGCTTGAAAATGCTGAGAAGACAAATTTTAAGTTCTATTTTGGTGCTTCTCCTTGTGTTCCAGCTACTCCTTTTGAGACAAGTGGCGACACTTTAGACAGCGATGCAGTAGCACAACTTCTTGCGAATCCAAAAATAAAGTTTTTAAGTGAAGTGATGAACTTTCCGGGTGTTTTAATGGGTGATGCAGATATGATGGCAAAAATATCGGCCGCAAAAGCTCAGGGTAAGCCTATAGATGGTCATGCACCCGGTCTAATGGGTGATGATTTGACTAGGTATATTGATGCAGGAATCTCTACAGACCATGAAGCATTTAGTTATGAGGAGGGTTTAGAAAAACTTCAAAAGGGGATGAAAATTTTAGTGCGCGAAGGTTCAGCTGCGAAAAATTTTGCGGCACTCCATCCGCTCATCGATGCACACCATGACAATATGATGTTTTGTAGTGATGATAGACACCCAAATGATTTGCTTCGTGGACATATAAATGAGTTGGTAAAGCGTGCTATCTCTTTGGGACATAATATTTTTGATGTTTTAGAGATGGCGTGTCTCAATCCCATAGAGCATTATGGTTTAGATGTGGGAACGCTGCAAGTAGGAGAGAGAGCTGATTTTATAGAGGTAGATAATTTAAAGGATTTTACCCTTTTACGAACAGTTATTGATGGTGAAGTAGTCGCTCAAGAGGGAGAAACACAACTGCACTCTAGCACTTTTGAACCACTCAATAAGTTTAAAGCAAAAGCAAAAGAGGCAAAAGATTTTTATCTGCCTCAATGTGAAAATATGGAAGTGATACAGGTTGTAGATCATGAACTGATGACTTATGAAAAAGTTGCACATAATGGTGATACAGAAGATGTTTTAAAGATAGCTGTTATAAATAGATATGAAGATGTAGCGATACATGGCATTGCTCATGTAAGAGGATTTAAGCTTAAAGAGGGGGCAATCGCATCAAGCGTAGCCCATGACTCGCACAATATCATAGTTGTAGGGTGTAGTGATGCAGATATGGCACGAGCTGCAAACTTGATCATAGCATCTAAAGGTGGTGTGAGTGCTGTAAGTGCTGAGGAATCACACCTTTTAGAGTTAGCTGTAGCAGGAATTATGAGTAGTGCAGATGGATTTGAAGTAGCGCAAAAATATGAGCAGATAGATAGCTTTGTAAAAGAGGTTTTAGGCTCCAAGCTGAGCGCCCCATTCATGACGCTCTCCTTTATGGCTCTGCTTGTTATACCTGAGATAAAATTAAGTGATAAGGGGCTTTTTGATGGAAGAAGCTTTCATTTTATCGCACCTTGCAAGGAGGAGTAAGTTATGGATTTCTTTAAACTAAAGCAACATAAAACAGATGTAAAAACTGAAATTGTGGCGGGTTTTACTACTTTTATGGCTATGCTCTATATTATTCCTGTAAATGCCTATATCTTAAGCACTACAGGTATGCCCTATGGAGCGCTTGTAACTGCGACGATAGCAATGACTATCTTTGCAACCATTGTAAATGGTTTATGGGCAAATACACCTATAGCGATGAGTGTGGGTATGGGGCTTAATGCCTACTTTAGTTTTGGATTAGTAAAGGGGATGGGTATCCCTTGGCAAAATGCGCTTGGGATAGTCTTTGTCTCAGGTGTTTTATATATTCTTATAAGCATTACTCCTGTGCGAAAGTGGTTGATTGAGACTATTCCCTTAGATATTAAAAGAGCTGTGAGTGCTGGTATTGGAGCATTTATAGCGCTTATTGCTCTCGAGCAGACAAAGATGATAGTTGCAAGTGATGCAACTTTAGTAACTTTGGGAAATCTAAAGGATGGGAATGTTCTCTTGGCTCTCTTTGGTCTTGCTTTAGCAATCTTTTTTACTTTAAAAAAGTATAGGGGTGCTTTTATCCTCTCTATCTTTTTTACATCTGTTGCAGCATGGTCACTAGGTTTGGCACCTCTTCCAAAAGAGTTTATCTCTCTGCCTGCATCGATGGCTCCCATAGCTTTTGAGTTACATATCTCTTCAGTCTTTACTTTGAGTATCTTCCCTATAGTGTTGATATTTTTATTTACAGATTTATTTGATACCTTAGGCACACTTGCAGGGGTTGGAATGCGAGCAAAACTCTTTGAGGCAGAGGAGGGTTCAAAGGCATTGCAAAAAACCATAGAGGCGGATGCTATGGCAACTATGGTGAGTGGTTTAGCTGGTGTCACAAGTACGACGGCGTTTATAGAGAGTGCTGCGGGGGTAGAAGAGGGAGGAAAAACGGGACTTACAGCCGTTACCGTCGGTCTGCTTTTTTTACTACCACTCTTTTTTCTGCCTCTTTTTGAAGCTATACCCTCAAATGCTATCTACCCTGTTCTTATTGTGATTGGGATTATGATGTTTAGTGAACTCCAACATATAGATTATGCAGATGAAGCGACAAAGTATGCAACCTTTTTTATAGTCTTAGGGATGCCACTTACTTACTCTATTACCAATGGTCTCTTACTTGGAGCGCTTATTTATCTGTTTGTAAATATTGTAAGAGGCAAAACAAAAGAGATATCAGCAGCGATGCTTATACTTGCAATTGCGGGACTCTTAATCTTTTTCTTACTATAGAACGGTTGAGAGAAATCTAATGAGTACAGATACAATGATTATCCAAGGATATAAATGTTTTCGCTATTTAAAAAAAAGAGAAAAAGTAACAAGAGTAATGATACTGTAACTCTCCAGCATTTAGAGAAAAACTTTAATGATAGTGTTGCAAAAAAGATTTTAGTAAATATAAAAAAAGAGTTTGGACTCGATTATCAAAGACAAGAGTATATAACTTTTAGAAAATTAGAGAGATTTGCTCTAAAAAACGGCTTATATGATTTTCATCAGCTTCAAACTATGATAGAGGCATCGGAGGTCTTAAAAAAAGATTTGATAAATATGCTTACTGTTGGAGAGACATACTTTTACAGAGAGGTGAATCATTTTGAGATTTTAAAGAGACATATGGATAGCACTCGAGTGAGTAAAATTCTTTGCGCACCTAGCTCAAGTGGAGAGGAGGTTTACTCTATCTTACTTTATTTGCAAGAGAGAAGGCGAGATATCGAGTGTGAAGTAGTTGGTATAGATATCAATAGTGAAGCGTTACAGAGTGCAAAGAGTGCTTGTTACTCCAAACGCTCTGTATCAAAACTTCCTTCTGAAGTTTTAAGTAACTATTTTCAAGTCACTCAAGATGGATATTGTTTGAGTGAAGATATTAAAAAATATGCAACCTTTCACTATCAAAATGTTTTTGATAACTCTATACATAAACTTGGAAAGTTTGATGTGATTTTTTGCAGAAATATGCTCATCTATTTTGATGATGCACAAAAGAGAGAGTTGCTTGAAAGGTTAAGAGGGCTTTTAATGCCTAATGGTATTCTTTTTTTAGGTCATGCCGATATCAACTTTGAACCTAAAGGATATATGAAAATGTATGATAAAAAGGGGAGTTATTATAAGCTTATGGAAAATTCTTAACTTCCTTTAGTTCTCTGTTAACAAGTGAATGCTATAGTTCCTAAAAGGAGTTAATCATGGCAATAATAGAAGTAGATAGTGATAATTTTAATGCAGAGATAGAAGCCGCATTTCAAAGAGGGGATGTGGTAATTTTAAAATTTATCTCTATGTATTGTGACTCATGTATGGCGCTAGGATTTGAGCTTGAAGAGTTAGATGAGAAGCTAGAAGCGCTTACTATTTTAGAGGTTGATTGTGGGGTCTCTGAAGATTTAGCACAGATGTATGACATTGTCGAAGTACCTACGATGAAGATATATAAAAGCGAAAATGAACTTATCTATGATGGTGTCGGTGTTGTCTTGGCAGCTGATATAGAAGCGATGTTGCAAAAATAAAGGAGAGAAGATGCTAGAGGATAAAGAGCGATGGAACAGACGCCATGTTGAAAAACCGATGCGTCACAATGTTGAGCCGATTTTAGAGCAGTACATAGCTGAAGCAAAGGTTGGCGAAGCACTTGATATAGCTTGTGGAATAGGGCGTAATACTCACTTTATGGCAGAAAAAGGATTTATAGTTGATGCGGTGGATTTGAGTGATTATGCACTCTCTCAAGTGAAAAATATGGCGACTATTAACAAGATAGAAGCTGACTTAGATACTTACAATCTCTCTTTTAACAAGTATGATTTAATAGTAAATATTAACTACCTTAACAGAAGGTTTTTTCCGCAGATACAGGAGGCTTTAAAAAAAGATGGAGTTATTATATTTGATACTTTTATCGTAGCGCATGGTGATTTTGATCAACCTGCAAATCCTGAGTATCTACTGCGTAAAAATGAGTTACTTCACGCTTTTATAGGACTTGATATAATTTACTATGAAGAGAAAGATGAGACAAATCTTCGTGGTGAGAAGACGCGGGTAGCCTCCCTTGTTGCACGAAAAAGATAGTGCTTCTATTTATGCTTTTTTAGAGAAAAAAAATCTTCTGCAAGATGCATCACAGTATTGGTGGCCCAATGCCGGGAGTTTTGAAGTTGTTATTGGTGCTATTCTTACGCAAAATACAACTTGGAAAAATGTTGAACGCTCTTTAGAGAACTTAAAAGGCTACTTAGAGCTTGAGCGATTTGTAAAACTTGAGGAAGAGGATTTAAAAGAGAAAATCCGACCTAGTGGATTTTATAACCAAAAGGCACCACGACTCTTACAACTAGCAAAAAATATAGAAGCTGAGTTTGGAGATTTTTACTCTTTTCAAAAACGAGTCACGAGAGAGTGGCTTCTTGCTCAAAAGGGTATTGGTGAGGAGAGTGCTGATGCTATACTCTGCTATGGCTGTTTTAAAGAGGAGATGGTAGTAGATACCTACACTAAGAGACTCTTAGCTGAGTTTGGGATAGTATTTAAAAAGTACAGTGAGTATAAAGAGTTCTTAGAGTCTGGAATGAAAAGAGCCTACAGGGAACATCTAAACCTTCACTATGCCAGATTTCATGGAATGATAGTTGAGTATAACAAACAAAAGAAGTTGAATCTTTAAGTAAGATTTTAAGTTATGAAAGGTTCTATGGTATCTTTTACAAAGAGAAGAAAAATACTAAATACAACGGCAGACAAAAGAAGATAAAGAGCCTTTTTGGAGCGAATAATCTCTAAAAAATCTCCTACTCCAAAAATTTTTATGGCTAAAACAAAACTTACTATGCCCCCAAGTGTACTAGCAAGAGCTAATCCGGCTACCCCAAAAGGGGAGATAAATAAGAGTGCAAAGAGTATGTAAATGCCAAGTGAGTATGTGGCTATCTTTGCTGCTTGCATCTGCAGCTCTTTTGCATAGAGCCACAAAACGAAGAGCTTTTGTAGTCCAAAAGGCAAGAGTCCTATCATATACATTCGCAAGACTGCTGTTGTTTGGAGTGTGTCACTTGCATCAAAAGCACCTCGTTCAAAGAGCAGCCATGTAATCTCTTTTGCTAAAATGATACCTCCTATGGTGCTAGCAGTAAGTACAAAAGCTAGAAACCAAAAAGCTTTTTTTAGCTGCTCTCTTGCCTTGAGTGTATCATTGTTTTTCAGGTGTCTTGCTACTTTTGGAAAGAGGGCTATGGAAGTAGCTATAGCAAAGAGAGCAAGGGGGAGTTGAAAGATACGGTTTGCAAAGTAGAGGTAGGAGATAGACCCTGTTACAAGAAATGATGCAAGAAAGGTGTCTAAAAAAGCACTTACCTGCGCTGTTGAGTTTCCCCACATAGCTGGAAAGAAGTTGTTGCGAAATTTTTTTGTATCTTTACGAATGATTTTACTCTTTACTCTAAGATACTTAAACCCACCAAAGAGAAGCTTCATCAGACCTAAGTTATAGATAGCGATAATATGCACTATGAGCTGCAGCAATCCACCAAACACGACACCAAAACTAAGATAGTAAACTATCTCACTATGTGATTTGCCACTTGAGAGAAGGAGCGCTCCAATGAGCGAGAGATTTAGCAGGGCTGTACTAAAAGCAGTAGTGGCAAAGTGGTTTTTATACTGCAACATACCGCTCAAAAAAGTCATAGTAAAGATAAGTGGCAGGTACCAAAAGTTTATAGCTACAAAGGGTGCCGCTATCTCTATACTCTTTTGAGTAAACCCCACTGCGATGGCTTTGGTAAAGAGGGCAGGGAGGAGATTTACAAGCAGAGTTATAAGCAAAATAATGGAGAGAAAAACCAAAAATATATTTACAGCAAAAACAGCTTTGTGTCGTGATCTTGCAAAAGCGGGAATAAAAACCTGTGTAAAAGCACCCTCTGCAAAGATGCGGCGAAAAAGATTTGGCAGTTTAAATGCTATGAAAAATATATCGCTATAGATATTTGCTCCAAGTGCTGAAGCTGTGAGTAGGTCTCGTAGAAATCCTAAAACTCTTGAGATAAGAATTCCAAAACTATTGGTAAATATTGCTTTAAACATAGGCTTCTTTTGTCGATATATTATTGGTTTTACGAAATTTTAACAAAGATTAGGTTAAAATCAACCCTAAAATAAATTTACATCAAAGTTTGGTATATACGCAATGGCACTGTTTGGCTCTAAAGAGAAGAAACCTTCATCATCAAAATCTGTTCGCCCTACGGTAGTGCGTACACAAAATGTTGCTAAAGAGATTCAAAATATTGCCAAAAGTTATGAAGTACCTGCGGAGAAGTTAGATTTTAATATTTTAGAGGTGCAGACATACACCCGTATGAATGATGAAAATAGAGAGGCGGAGTGGGAGCTTGTAGAGGAGTCAGCACTCTATGAACTCGATGATCAAACAGCCCTTTTAAATCCTTTTTTTCAAATAAAACAGACATATGAGATAGAGATATTTTCTTTGGGTGTCGGTATGCCACAAGCTTGTCCCGATTTGCGGCTTGCTATAGGTGCTAATGCTACAAAGTGTAAAGTTTACATTAGTGTTGGTGCTGGATCTAAAATTAGGTACAAAGTAGGTATTGATGATGAACTTACTACACTTATAAACAAAAAAAAGATTCGTGCGGGGATTTTGATTGGGATATTTGATGAGATGCTCAAAGGAGTTGTCTCAAAAATTTCTGCAGATGTGCGGGTAAATGAAGAAGTCGTCTATGAAAAAGCCCAAAGTCTTTTAGTTGCTGAGAGTATTGAACCGACTGCGACAACAGATGATGACTTAATCCTGCATTATGAAAACAACAAACAAGTTGATGAGAGTGAGAAGGTAGATTATGCATCTCGTGGATTTATTCAAAGTGTTGTAAAAGATGAGTTGCTTATAGAGTACATCAAGCCACGGCTTGGAACAGCAGGGCGAAACTGTCGTGGAGAGTATATGGAGCCTAGTGAGCCAAAAATAACGCATGAGGTAACATTTAAAGTAGATAGTACAATCAGGGTCGAAGAGGATGAAGTATCTATAAAATACTTTGCAAATGAGAATGGATACATCGCTTTTGAGGATAATACTTATCTGATAAAAAATGATTTGGAGATTGATGAGGTTAGTTTTAAAAAGACCGGTTCAATACGAAGTGGTGTAAACTCTGATGTTATCTTAAATGTAAGTGAAGCTGATGCAGTAAAAGATGCTGTTGGTACGGGTATGCATGTTGAGGTCACAGAGCTTGAAGTGGAAGGAAATGTCGGCTCTCATGCAAAAGTTATCGCTCAAAAGGCAACGATTGGTGGGCAGACGCATAGTACAGCATTTTTAAAGGCGGATGATCTTGATATCAATGTTCACAAAGGGAAAGCAGTCGGTAAAGAGGTCAAGATAACAAGACTTGAACATGGTAAAGTAAAAGCTGAGAGAGTCCGTATAGCACAAGCACTTGGTGGTACCATAGTTGCAAAAGAGATAGAGATAGAAATCTGTGCTTCTCATGTTAAGGCGACAGCTTCACAAAAAATAGAGATTCAAAAGATGCAGGGAAGTGAAAATACTTTTACAATTAATCCTGTTCTGAAAGAGGATGTAAAAGAGGGACTCGAAGAGAATAAAGAGAGCATTGAAAAACTTAAAAAGACGGTGCGTGAACTTGAACAAGAGATAAAAAAGTATGAAATTCTCATAAAGGAGGGGACGCCTGCTTTTCTAGAGATAAAAAAGAGGCTTGTACATTATAAGAAGAGCGGTGTAAAACTTCCTGCATCATTTGTAAAGAAATATAAAGAGTTTACCCATATGCAAGAGCATCTCAAAGAGATTCAAAAAGAGTATGCTGTGAAAAATGACCAGCTTAATTTACAGACAACAAGAACAGCCTCTTTTCAAGAGAGTATCTTTGATGCACGCGTTATTAACAGAGACAGATGGGTAGGTTATAACGAGATACGCTTTATTCTTGTTGATCCTCCTATGAAGTTGGTGTATAAACCAGCAGAAAATTCAAAAGATATGATATTTGGTCTCGTTGAGCTTGAAGATGGAGAGTATGCAATAAAGGCGGTGAAAGAGTGATAGTAGGAATAGAGGGAAAGGTAGTTTATAAAGAGCCATCTTTTGTGCATATAGATGTAAATGGCTTAGTGTATGAGGTTTTTATCTCATTGCAGACTTTTTCAGCTTTGAGCAAGGAGAGGGTCTCGCTTTTTACTACACAGATTATTCGAGAAGATGCATCTTTACTCTTTGGTTTCATAGATATGAGTGAGAAGAAACTCTTCTCAAGGCTTATCAAGATAAATGGTGTGGGTCCAAAGGTTGCCATGGCAATCTGCTCTACTTTTACACCTGCGCAATTTGCATCTATTATAAATAACAAAGATATAAATGGGGTAAAGAAAGTTCCCGGTATAGGACCCAAGAGTGCAGGGCGCATACTTGTTGAATTAGCCGGTTTTGATGCAGAACTTGTTGCATCATCATCTAGTTCGCCATCGACAACACTTGCTTTTTCTCAGGCAACAGAGGCGTTAGAGTCCCTTGGATTTAAAAAAGAGAAGATAAGCAAGGCATTGAGTAGCTGTTCGGGTGATGACACGGCATCACTTGTAAAAGAAGCACTCAAATTACTACAAACAGTTTAAAAGGAAACAGATATTGAAATTAACTATTTTATTTGGTGGCGCTAGTTTTGAGCATGAGATTAGTATAGTAAGTGCGATAACACTTAAAGAGAAGCTAGGTAGTTTTGATTTAAGTTTTATTTTCTGTGATGGAGATCATCAGTTCTATCTAATAGAGGCTGATAAAATGAAAGCAACTACTTTTTCAAAAGGTGCGCATAAAAAGATGCCTCTTTTAACACTTTCAAATGGAGCCTTTGTACAAAAAAGTATGTTTGGTTCAAAAGAGCATACCGATCTTGTACTAAATCTCATTCATGGTGGTGATGGAGAGGATGGTACTATTGCTGCACTTCTTGATTTTTACTCTATCAAATATATAGGTCCTAGAAAAGATGCGTGTACTTTTTCCTTCGATAAACGATTTACAAAGTATCTCTGCGAGGCTCTTGGGATAAAGAGTGTTGATTATGAAGTCTTTTATAAAAATGAACAGAAAAATCTGAACTTCTCTTTTCCTGTAATTGTTAAACCTGCAACGCTTGGAAGCTCTATAGGGGTAAGTATCGTCAAAGATGAGTCTGGGCTTGATTATGCTTTTGATACTGCATTTGAGTATGATGATGTAGTGATAGTTGAGCCATTTTTGGAGGGTGTAAAAGAGTATAATTTAGCTGGATTTATGGCAAACGCTGAGATGCACTACTCCATAGTTGAAGAGCCTCAAAAAGAGGAGTTTTTAGACTTTGAGAAAAAATATATGGATTTTTCGCGAAGTGAGCGTGTAAGAGAAGCAGAACTTGAAGTAGAACTTGTGAATAAACTCAAAACAAATTTTGAAAAAGTATATAGGGGTTTATTTGAGGGAGCATTAATTCGTTGTGATTTCTTTGTAGTTAATTCGGAGGTGTTTTTAAATGAGATTAACCCTATTCCCGGTTCTATGGCAAACTATCTTTTTGAAGACTTTGAAGCATCTTTAACACTTCTGGCAAATGACCTGCCACATAGAAAAAGGGTAGGTGTATCGTATGAGTATATCCACTCTATCTCACAAGCAAAAGGAAAATAATGGCACTAAAAACTATACAGCATAAACAACATACATTTGATATTAGTTATGAGATTATAAATCCTGAGGCAAAGGTTGATATTATCATTTTGCATGGTTGGGGTGCAAATAAAACAATAATGAAAGATACTTTTTCCTCTTACATGGATGGTTTTCGACATATCTATATAGATTTACCGGGCTTTGGAAAAAGTACCTGCTCAACAGCACTTACAACATCAGATGTAGCACGCATCGTAGAACTTCTGATGATTCATATAAATGCAAGTAAAGATATTGTTGTAGGACACTCTTTTGGTGGGAAAGTAGCACTGCTTTTAGAGCCAAAAGTGCTTGTGCTACTCTCTAGTGCAGGGATTTATATCCCAAAACCTTTAAAAATTCATGCAAAAATTCTTCTCTTTAAAATACTGAAAATCTTTGGTTTTTCCAAGTTACGATCTCTTTTTGTAGCAGAGGATGCAAAAAGCTTGAGTGAACATATGTACCAAACATTTAAAAATGTGGTTAATGAGGATTTCTCAAACGAGTTCTCTCTCTATGATGGCAAAGCACTTATTTGTTGGGGAAGAGAGGATAGTGCCACACCTCTAAGCTCAGGTGAGAAGATTGTTGAGTTGATTAAAGATGCGAAGTTTATTGAGTATGAGGGTGATCATTTCTTTTTTACGAAACACGCTGCAGATATCTCTACAAATATAGAAGAGACCTTTTTAGAGACGCTGGCACACTAGATGGAAGAGTATGAAACTTTAGTAGCATTTGTTGTCAATGCCCTCTTTGTGACACTATTAGGTTGGTATCTTATTACAAACCTTCAGTGGTATAACTACAGTCTCTCTCGTGTGATTTTAAAACATCATAAACCGCAATGGCATATTATCTACTTTATAGTGCCTTTTATCGCCTACTACACTACAGGTAAATTTTTTACTATCTTTTTTCTCTTTGCATATCTGCCGGCAATCTTCATCTGGCATAAACGACTCGATAAAAAACTAGTCTTGACATGGCGAGTGAAGCGTTTTTTGATTTTGCTTATCTCGTTGACACTTTTTCAAGATGTTTTATGTACTCTCAAAGACGCCTGTGCTATGTATGGGGTTTTTCTTCCTCTTGCAATCGCCTATATTGGTTCGTATCTCATAGAGAAGTTTCTTTTTATGACATATAAAAAGGAGGCGAAAAAGAAGTTACAATCAATGCCGGAATTGCAGATAATCTGCATCACCGGAAGTTATGGAAAGACAAGTATCAAAAACTTTATAGCTGAGATACTCTCCAAAAAGTACAGAGTATATGCTACACCCCGAAGCGTAAATACACTCGCTGGTATAGTAGGCGATATAAATAACAATTTAAGTGAAGATATAGAGGTCTATGTATGTGAAGCAGGAGCAAGAGAGCGGGGAGATATTTATGATATTACCACATTTTTAGAGCCTCAAAGTGTTGTTGTCGGGCGTGTCGGTGAGGCACATATAGAGTATTTTAAAACGCTTGAAAATATCATCGCTACAAAGTTGGAGATTATGCAATCCCCACGACTAGAGCGTGCTTTTATCCATACCTCTGTTACAGATGAACCACATGAAAAGGTGACTTTTTTCGGAGATGAGATAGAGAAGTTAGAGGCTAATCTTGATGGGACAGATTTTACGATGAAGCTAGATGGAGAGACTTTAGCACTTCACACAGATATTCTTGGAGCGTTTCAGAGTATGAATATCGCTGTTGCCGTGCGCGTGGCAAAAGCGTTTGGCATGAGCAATGATGCAATTATAAAAGCTGTAGCAGAATTGACACCGGTAGAACATAGATTACAGATGATAAAAGCGGGTGGAAAACTTATCCTCGATGATGGGTATAATGGAAATATAGATGGAATGTTAGAGGGGATACGACTCTGCTCTTTGCATAAAGATGGAAAAAAAGTTATCGTTACTCCCGGTTTAGTAGAGAGTAGTGAAGCGCTTAATCTCCAACTTATAGAGGCGATAAATGAAGTCTTTGATATCGCTATAGTAACTGGTTCTCTAAATGCTGCACTCTTTGAAAAACATCTCACAGTAGCGAAAAAAATAGTGCTTAAAGATAAAGCAATTTTAACGAAAGTGTTAGCAAATGAGACAAAAACGGGTGATATTATCCTTTTTGCAAATGATGCACCAAATTTTATATAAAAACAGAAAACATTAAGGTTAGTTTGTTTACAATTATCCCATCTTAATTACAAAGGGTTTAGAATGAAAAAAGTATTAGTAAGTTTAGCAGCAGTTGTTGCATTTGGTAGTTCTGCATTTGCAGGTGGTAACACACAAACAGGTTGTGGTCTTGGTGAGATGGTTATTAAAAACCCAGATAGCGCTGTAATGTATGCACTTCAAGCAACTACACACGGAACATCTGGAAACCAGACTTTCGGTATCACTTCAGGTACTTTAGGATGTAAAAAAGTTAAGTTTGTTATGAATGAAAGAGCTGCAGAGTTTGTTGCATCAAACATGGATTCACTTGCAAAAGAGATTTCTGTTGGTCACGGTGAGTCTGTAGATACTTTAGCAGAGCTTTTAAGTGTTGAAGATAAAGCAACTTTCGCTTCTGCGCTTCAAGCTAACTACAACAAAATCTATAGCTCTGAGTCAGTTGAAATGGCTGATGTTTTAGATACAATCGCTACAACTTCACTCTAGTTTTTATCTAAGGTAGTTTTCCTACCTTAGATTTTCTCTTTTTTTCTCACAGAAGGTTCTCAAAATCAATTTCCTTAAAATTATTTTTTTTATATTTTTTTACATAGCCTCTCTTAGTGCAGATGTTTTAAATTATGAAAAAAAAGCACAAGAGTTACATCTCTCAGAGTCACGATACTGGCAGCTTTTACTGCATATGAATAGTGGTGTGAGCGAGATTGATGATGCTGATTTTTTTCTTGCCAAAGATGGATATGAAAATGCCCAAGCAGAGTTAAATGCTACACTAGAGGCATTTTTTAGTTTGGAAGCCAAAGATGATACGTCGAGTATTTGTCGCTTTCCCGCTCGTTACAGCTGGTTGCAGGATCAACTAAATGGTGTGGATTTTCCAACTGCCTCTTGTAAAAAGTATGAAAAAGTTTTCAATCACATAGATCCTAACTCGGTAACGATTGTTTTTCCTTCAGCACATATCAACTCACCAGCCTCTATGTTTGGACATACCTTTTTGCGAATAAACTCCTCTTTTAACTCTAAACTCCTCTCTTATGCAGTTAATTATGCAGCAGATGCAGATGAGAGTAAGGAGAATGGTGTTGTCTTTGCTATAAAGGGTCTTATTGGTGGATATGATGGAAAGTATTCACTTCTTCCTTATTATGATAAACTTAAAGAGTATAGAGATTCTGAACAGAGAGATATTTGGGAGTATGATTTAAATCTCTCCAAAGAGGAGACTATACGAATGTTTCGTCATATTTGGGAGTTAAATGATATTGCCTCTGCATACTTTTTTTTTACTGAAAACTGCTCTTACAATATGTTGTGGCTTTTAGAGGTGGCACGTCCATCTCTGCACTTAAGAGAGCATTTTACCTATCAAGTGGCACCACTAGAGACTGTTCACGTTGCTAAAGAGGAACAGTTAATAGTCTCTAAGAGTTACAGGGCTTCTAAGCGAAATATTTTACTGAAGTATGAATCACTTCTTGGAAGTGAGAAGAGTGCATTGGTTATTGATGTCATTGAGGGCAGGGTTGATATAGTAAATATTTTAAAAGACAAGGCAATTTCTTTAGATACTAAAAGATATATTTTAGAAGCAAGTGTAGAGTATTTAGAGTATCAATATGGTGAAGGTAAAGTGCCAAAAGAGAAGTATCTAAAACTCTTTCATCGTCTTACAACTTTTCGTGCAGCATTGGGTAGAGGAGATGAACTTGATATAAAAACACCGCCAAATCCCTTAGATAGCCACAGAGCAGCAAGAGTACAGATGGGTGTAGGTGTGCGAGATGGTGAAGCTATGGGACTCCTAGGCATTCGCCCTGTATATCATAGTCTCGATGATAGTAATTATGGTTTCCTAAGAGGAACGCAGATAGAGTTTTTAAATATTTTACTCTCCTATGATGCAGCACAAAAGCTCGAAGTAGAGGAAGCAACACTTCTCTCTATCGTCTCTTTAGCACAACGCAGCACTTTTTTCAAAAGTTTTTCATGGCGCACAAAATTTGGGTTCGATAGAGACTCTATGGCTCAAAAGAGTAGATTTATAGCAACTGTTGGAGCAGGAGAGAGTTGGGGTAATAAACTTGCCTTTGTCTATGCAACGCTAGATCCTTTTGTCTATATAGACAGAGATATTGTCGGTGGTGTTGGAGCGAGTCTGGGAGTAAATATTGATAAATATAAGTTTATGAATACAAATGTGGAAGTGACAGAGAGAATATATAGTGATAGAGAGTACCAGACACTTCTCAAAGTAGCACAAGGATTTAGAGTTTCTCAAAACACTCAAATCATGCTAAAATACGACTACAGAGAGAAAATTTCTCAGAGCATAAAAACCAAAGAACATAGTGGAAAAGTGTTACTGAGATACTACTTCTAAAACTTAGGATAGTGTATGATAGATAGAGTAACAGATTTTATAGGGCGTTTTACTGCTGTGGTTCTTGTTGTACTTGTGGTGTTGATTGTCTATGATGCAACTGCAAGGTATCTCTTCTCAGTAGGCTCTACGGCTTTGCAGGAGTTAGAGTGGCATCTCTATGATGTTGTGATTTTACTCAGCATTGCTTACACACTCAAACACAATGCTCATGTTCGGGTAGATATCTTTTATGATAGATTTTCACCGAAGGTGCAAGCCATTATAAACATTATGGCAATTCTCTTTTTTATCTTTCCCCTCTCAGCACTTATTATCTACATAGGTTTTGATTTTGTCTCACTCAGTTTTGTGCAGCATGAGGCCTCCTCTGATCCGGGTGGGTTGACACACAGGTGGATAGTAAAATCACTTATGCCTCTAGCCTTTTTGTTTTTAGCCCTGCAGTCTTTAAGTGAGATTGGTAAAATCATCAAAGGTTGGAAATCTCTATGATAGCTTTAGTTATGTTTAGTGTAGCACTCTTTTTACTGCTTATAGGTATTCCTGTTGCTTTTGCCTTTGGTGGTGTGGCTATGATATTTGCGTTTCTTATTCCGGACTTGGGTTTTGAAGTATTTAGCATACTCCCTTTTAGAATCTATGGCATTATGAGCAACACTACGCTGATGGCTGTGCCTCTTTTTATCATGATGGGGCTTATCTTAGAGAAGTCGGGGATGGCAGAGAGACTGCTTCTCTCAATGTCGGCTATGTTTGGAAAAGTTCGTGGTGGACTCGGAGTGAGTGTTGTTTTAGTTGGTGCCATACTTGCTGCATCAACGGGTATAGTCTCTGCAAGTGTGGTTATGATGAGTGTTATAGCACTCCCTTTAATGATACAAGCAGGATATAACAAATCTTTAGCATCGGGTACAATCGCCGCAAGTGGTACACTTGGGCAGATTATTCCACCCTCTATCATCCTTATAGTTTTAGGGGATGTTATGAGTGTGAGTGTTGGAGATCTCTTTGTAGGAGCTGTGCTTCCCGGATTGCTTTTAGTCTCTTTGTATATTACATACATTTTAATTCGTGCGTTTATTAACAAAGAGGATGCTCCCGCTTTATTATCAGATGAGAAGGTTACTTTTTTTGATTTACTAAAAGCGATTATCCCGCCACTTCTTTTGATGGTCTCTGTTTTAGGAAGTATTTTTGCGGGTATCGCCTCTCCAACTGAATCGGCTGCTTTTGGTGTGCTTGGTGGTGTGATACTCTCTGCTTTTAACAAAACACTCTCAAAAGAGATGATGCGTTATGCTCTGTATGAGACGATGAAGCTGAGTGGCATGATTTTTATGATTCTTATAGGAGCAACAGCTTTTAGTCTGGTCTTTAATGAGCTTGGTGGAAGTGATCTGATTTTAGAGTTTTTTAGTGAAGACATAGGGGATGTATGGGTTTTCATAGGTGTAGCAATGCTTAGTATCTTTATACTTGGATTTTTTATAGATTTTATAGAGATTAGTTTTATTATTGTACCAATTTTAGTCCCTGTTATGAGTGCTTTTGGTATTGACCCTATCTGGTTTGCCGTACTTATCGCTATGAATCTGCAAGCATCATTTCTTAC
>JALWSY010000110.1 GCA_027083035.1 Sulfurimonas sp.
ATAAATAACTTCATAGTCAACAACATTTAAAAGGTTTAGTTTCAAGACGAACTTTGCTTGGCGATGCTAGCATCGTTAAGTGAAGTTCAACGCAGAAAATGAGCCTTATAAATGTTGCCCTACGGGTGGCTTGAGAAGGCACGAGCTACTACGTTAAAAGCCCTTGAAGCTACTAGTAGCTCCTGCTGGCTTTTGCCTTGTATCGCATACCTTCTCAAGCCATTGACAATGAAGTTATTTATACCCTCTTACTTAAAATAGCAAATCTTGTACCAGATAATAAAATTTTGTATAAAATTATTATATAATGCAGATATAAAAAACTATGAGGGTAAGGGAATGCTTCAGTTGTTACGAGTTGTTTTGATGGTATCTGTACTGCTGTTTCTTATCTCTTGTGGTGAAGCAGGTGTAAGTGATTCTAATACGACACAGGAGAAGAGTAGTCCTGTGCCAAATCCCGGGAAAGATTATAATGTTACCGTAGGTTCGGTTATACAGCTTGATGGTTCCTCTAGCGTCGATACAACAGGAGGTGGTTTAAGTTACAGTTGGAGTATTATCTCAAAACCAGAAGGGAGTGAGGCTACGCTCTCAGATACAACTGTTGTTAATCCAACTTTTACTACAGATAAAGTTGGTATGTATGTTATAAAGCTGAGTGTTAGTGATGCGACGAGTGAGGAGCCTGTCTCTTCGTTGGTGAAAGTCTATGCAGACAGCACACCAGTAGCAAATGCAGGAGAAGATCAAAATGTAAATACCCTCTCCCTTGTAACTCTAGATGCTTCAGCAAGTGTTGTAAGTCAAGGGGAGAGTCTTACATATAAATGGACACTTCTCTCTAAACCTGCTTCAAGTGAAGCAGTCCTCTCTGCTACAGATGTTGTAAAACCAACATTTACACCAGATAAAGATGGACTCTATGAGTTCTCCCTTGTTGTAAGTAACGGAAGGTTAGAGAGTAAACCAGATAGTGTAACCATCACAGCAACTAGAAAAAATGCCGCCCCGGTAGCAGTAGCAGGAAAAAATCAAAATATAAAAAAATTGACAACAGTCCGTTTGGATGGCTCAAAAAGTTCAGACGCAGATGGAGATATGCTTACATACAAATGGAGTTTTAGCGTACAACCAACTAAAAGTAAAGCTACACTCTCCAATGCAAAAGTTGTGAATCCAACATTTTTTGCAGATGTAGCAGGAACATATGTTGTGGCATTGGTGGTAAATGATGGGTATGTTGAGAGTACACCAAGTGAAGTGACGATTGTTGCAGCAGATTTTAACTCTGTTCCCGTAGCCAATGCGGGTGCAGATCAGAGTGTTTATCAGGATACGGTAGTACATTTAAGTGCGGCTTCTAGTTATGATGCAGATGGAGATACTATAACATACAGTTGGAGTATGACTTCTAAGCCTGCAGGGAGTCAGGCAGTTCTCTCTGATGCTAAGATAGTTAACCCTACTTTTGTTGCTGATAAAGTAGGTTCGTATGTATTCAGTCTTGTTGTGTATGATGGAAAGGCAAAGAGTGATTATGCCTATGTAACGATAGACGCAGAAGTAAAAAATATAGCTCCAGTTGCAAATGCAGGGGTAAACCAAAATGTAAAAACCCTCTCTTTAGTAACGCTTGATGGCTCTGTAAGCTATGATGCAAATTTGGATAGTTTGGAGTATAGGTGGAGTATAGTCTCTAAACCGCAAGAGAGTAAGGCAAAACTCTCTGATGCTTCTCTTGTAAATCCCTCTTTTTACACAGATAAAGATGGTGCGTATGTCTTTTCACTCATCGTCTCTGATGGTTCACTTTTGAGTGATGCAAGTTATGTAACTATCAATGCTAGTAGCGAAAATGCTATTCCTGTTGCTAATGCTGGTGCAGATCAGTATGTCACTACAGGTGAGAGTGTTATGCTTAATGGATCAAAAAGTTATGATGTTGATGCAAATCTTTTAACATATATTTGGCGTATTGTCTCAAAGCCTGCTTTGAGTAACACACAACTTTCAGATACGTCAGTTGTAACTCCCACTTTTGTACCTGATGTAGCCGGGGCATATGTCTTTTCTTTGCGGGTGAGTGATGGAAAAGCGGAGAGTCAGTTCGACTACACTACGGTTGTTGCTTCAAAACCAAACACAACGCCCGTAGCAAATGCAGGTAGTGATCAGAGTGTTGCAAAGCTGAGTGTTGTTACTTTAAATGGTTCAAAGAGTAGTGATGCAGATGGTGATACGCTACACTATAGATGGAGGATGATTTCATACCCTGTCTCGAGTACAGCACAACTCTCCTCTACATCAACTGCGAAACCAAGCTTTACGCCCGATAAGGTAGGTTCATATGTTTTTGAACTTGTTGTTAATGATGGGAAAGTGAACAGCACCCCGGACTATGTAAGGATAGATGTAGGTTAGGAACATAAAATGCTACTCTTTATGAAAATCCTTTTTTTAAAAGGAGTGTTGAGGAGTAGGTTATGATTTCTTTAGAGAGTACAGCAGAAAAAGCAGCGGAGAGTTCTCCTCTTAATTTATCTCCAAAAAACAACACTTCCTCGTCTGAGATATCTCTATTTTCTCAACTTCTAAATGGCATTACGCAAAAAGAGGATGAAAAAATTATTCAAAATGGTGCATTTGTTCTAGCTCTTGATGCAAAGGGTGCCAAAATGCAAGAGCCACCCCTAAAACAATCAATGTCAAGTCTTAAAAAAAATCAGCTCACTCCACCACTTAGCACAAATGAACTCAAGAGTGAAGAGAAAAACTTACAACCATTAGAGTTAAACCCTCAACTGACAAAGCTTCTCTCTCCTGCAGAATTGAAGGGGTTAGTGCGTGATGCTAAAAAGTATCTAAAGATGAAAATTATTGAGAGTGAAGGATTTAAAAAAGCTGAAATAGAATCACTCCCAAAAACACTTAAAGGTTTGGTATCTGTTGCAAAAAAGTTTCATCTTGATGTGAGTAAGATAACTTATGAAGAGATACAAAAGAGTCCCCAAATAGATAAACCAGTTGTATCAGTTAAAAATGTTGAAAAACCAGCTTTTAAGCCTGTAAAACTACAGAGTGCTGAGGAGTTGCATCAAATAAAGCAGGAGTCAAAAGAGGTCAAAAGTGACGTAGCACAAAAAAGAACTTCTCAAGTAGTAAAGTTGCAAAGTAGCGAGGTAGTACATCAAGAAAAAGAGGAGATAAAAACGAAGGTAGTGCAAAAAGATACCTCAAAAGTACAACCACAGCAAAATATTTCACCGCTGCATCAAAGAAGAGAAGCTGAGAAACTACAAACAAGTACCGTAGTGGTAGCGCAAGCTAAAGAGGAAGTAAAGAGTGAAATGACTCAAAGTGTGGCTTCAAAGAAGATACCACCAAAGCAGGATAAAGAGGTTACACAAGAGTTGCCAACACAGAGACCTCAAAGAGCAGTTTTGCAACCAAGACAACAAGAGAGTAGTGAAGTAAAGCTCTCTGTAAAACAAAAAGCACATAATGAGAAGCGCGTAGATGCACAGAATCAGAGAGAACAACTGCAAACCCCAAAGCACAAAGAACCTCAGCGAGTAGCAAAAGATACACTACTATTTAAAATACATACTCCAAAAGAGGTTACAACTGAACAGTTAGTACAGGTAAGAAGTAGCGCATTGTCTTCCAAAGAAGTGAACAGACCAAAAGTAAAAGCAGATGAGACACTCAAGTTGCTGCTTCGAGGTGAAAAAGTAGCCAAAAAAGAGAGTGCTGGATTGACCCCTGATTTTTCTGTTGCAACAGCGAGGGTGATTGCACCTACTGCTACTACTGAAGTATCGAAAAAATTGGAGTCTCTGTTTTCTGGTGAGGGGAGTGAAAATGCACACACATCCAAAAGTGAAGCGATACAGATACCAAAAGCAGATAGTTTTGACTTGAAACTGCATGAGGCGAAGCAGATGACAAAGTACATCTCTGCAGATGTGAAAACAGCTATAGAGGATTATAAATCTCCATTTACAAGAGTAAAGGTGCAACTTAACCCTGAGAGACTCGGCGCAGTAGAGTTAACTGTTGTACAGCGTGGTAAAAATCTCCATATAAATCTCAGCTCTAATAATGCTGCTATAAATGCACTCGCGATGAATGCCAATGATTTAAAGGTACAACTAACAAACAATGGAATAAATAATGCTACATTAAATTTTAATAACAGCTCTCAAAGTTCCGAAAACAGTTTTTCAGGCGGGCAGCAAAATTCGCAGCAACAGCGAGAAGCAAATCGAGAGTATAACTACTTTGAAAATGAAGAGAGTAGTGAAGAGGTACTTAACTCTTTAGAGATAGTAGTGCCTCACTACGCATAAAGGATATATTATGGCAGTTTCAGCAACTAACAATAATGCAAGTACAACACTTTCAGCAGCGACAGATACCTCTAAGGTAAATCCAAAGGGCATCTTGGGCAAGGATGATTTTTTGAAATTGCTCTTAACGCAACTACAGTATCAAGACCCAACAGCACCGACAGACACAGAGAAAATCCTCTCTCAAACTTCACAGCTCGCTGCACTTGAATCTTCTGATAACACAAACAAGGCGTTAGAGAAACTCTCAAAGTCACTAAGTAGTTCTCAACAGTTCTCAACTATCGCAGCTATTGGTAAAATGGCAGATTTGGGCGGTGATACGATTCTGCACAAGGAGAGTGAAAAGTCTGCATTTGAACTCTACTTTCCAGAGGATGTAACATCGGGAACTATAGATATAAAAGATAAAAGTGGTAATAGTGTAGCCTCTATTAAGCTGGATGCACAGAGTGCCGGCGTGCATCAGTTCTCTTGGGATGGTATTGATTCTGCAGGAAATGCGGCAAAAGATGGTATCTATGAGATTAAAGCAAATTATACAAACACAAAAGGGGACTCACTAGAGACGCAACTTGGTAAATATCCTATAGAGTCTGTTCGTTTTGATAATGGAAGCACGCTTGTGAAAGTAGGTTCTAACTATGTACCACTTGAGAATATAAAAGAAGTTTACTAAGAAGGGGTTTATTATGATGACTCAGGCTTATTATACAGGAATCTCTGGACTACAAAACAACTCTGTAGGTATAGATGTCCTTGCCAATAATATCGCAAATGTTAGTACAACAGGGTACCGTGGCTATACAACAGAGTTCGCATCACTTTTTGAAGATGAGATAGCGACAGGAAAAGCAAATAATGGTTCTGTAGGGGCTGGAGTGCAGGTACAAGCAACGAGTATGATGCAATCTCAGGGAACGCTCTCTTTGTCAGATAGAAGTACCGATGTGGCTATTCGTGGCAATGGCTGGTTTGGCATACAGCAGGATGGGCGTCCCGTATATACGCGTGACGGTGCCTTCTCTTTTGATGCAAACAATGACCTTGTAACTGTTGACGGATATCATGTCTTAGGAACGATAGGAGGCAATATAGGTGAAGATAATACGCTAAAATTTAAGATAAATAGTATAGATTTAGGCGATATCTCTGCGCAGCAAAAACTCCGTTTCCCAAAAAATCTTACCTATCCCCCAGAGCCTACAAAAAATGTTAAGTTTATAGGAAATATCGGTGTAAGTGATACTCCGTTTAAGATGGGTGCTGCTGCAGTTGATGCACAAAACAATAAAAATCATGTAAGTATTGAACTTGTAAGAAAAACAAACCAAGTAGCACCGGGGAGTCAATACACACTTACAGCAACCACTACTTCGCCTGATGGAAAAACGGTTTACGACACCAAATCAGGAGAAGTTAAATTTGATGCTGCGGGTGGATTTGTCTCAAGTGAGGTCACTACAATAGATAATAATGGAACACCAATAGCGATTGACTTTGGAAGTGGTTTTGATGGGATAACCTCAATAGATTTACCCTATGCACCCGGATCTAGTGTCGCGGATGGGACAGTTGGCGGTGAACTCTCAGGGTATCAAGTAAGTCGAGATGGCGAGATTATTGCAACATTTACCAATGGAGAGCAGAGTAGTGTTGGAAAAATAGCAGTTTATCACTTTGCAAATGAGCAGGGACTTGATCGTGTGAGTGGTACACGTTTTAGTGCAAGTTCAAATAGTGGTGCTGCACTCTTCTATAAAGATGCAAGTGGTAAAAATATAAATGGTGCAGAGGTACTTAATTTTCAACTTGAAAACTCTAATGTTGAGCTGAGTTATGGACTTACGGAGTTAATTATTCTACAGCGTGCCTATGATGCAAACTCTAAGTCTGTAACAACGGCTGACCAGATGATACAAAAAGCCTTAGGCATGGATGCATAAAGTTGGCACACTAAATGCTACATATCTCTTACTAATGCCATCTTTTGAGATGGTTTCATAAAGGATTCAAAATGTTAAAATCACTTTTTGCCGGTGTATCCGGACTCCAGTCGCACCAAGTTGCGATGGATGTAGAATCAAATAATATCGCTAATGTAAATACAGTCGGATTTAAATACTCACGTGCAAACTTTTCAGATTTATTAGCACAGACAAAATCAATCGCAACAGCACCACAAGGGAATCTTGGTGGTAAGAATCCTGTACAGATTGGACTTGGATCTACAGCAAACTCTATGACGCGAATCTTTAACCAAGGTTCCATTCAAAACTCTGATAAAAATACAGATGTTGCTATTCAGGGAGATGGTTTTTTCATCATCTCTCCAGATGGAGGAAATAGCTATAGATACACAAGAGCGGGAGACTTTAAGTTTGATGCAGGGGGGAACTTTGTAGATAACAATGGTTTTATCGCACAAGGATGGTTGAGAGATCCAGATACTGGTAAAGTAGATTCAACATCACCTATTACAGATATTAAAATTCCGCCGGGACTTACAACACCAGCAAGTCCAACACAAGAGATAGTTCTTAAAGCAAATCTTAATTCAGGACCACTAGTTGAGAGTTTTTCTCCTTCGTATCAGATAGATGCTGCGGGAAATGTGACAGATTCTAATGGAACAACAGTTCCACCTGATGATTTGGGTGTAATGTTCAATCCAAATGGAGAGGCTTTTTCCCTAAAAGATGGACAGGGAATTGTTATCTCTTACGATGGGGGAACAACAACAAAAACATATAAATACAATGGTACTACTGCTTTATCAGCAGGAGAGTTTAAAACTATTGCCGATTTGCGTTCACTCATCGCGACAGATGCAACTGCTGCGAGTGCTGGAGCTGTCGTAACTGTAGATAAAGCTGGAAAGATTAGTATTGATAACTCTGCTCCGGGAAGTGATTTAAACATTAAAGTAAGTGCCTTTACTGATCCGGCTAACGGTATTGTCGAGAACGCACGATTTACAGAGAGTATGAAGGCAATGGAATCCTTTTTACCGCAAAACTCTGTTGGTTCTGCAACATATTCACAAGCTTTCAATGCGGCTACACACTCTAGCGGTATTGATGTTTTTGATTCACTAGGAACAAAACATACGGTAAGAACTTACTTTAGAAAAGTCTCTCCAAGTAAGTGGGATATGACGATAACAGTCCCAGATCCCGCAACAATCAATACTACAAATCCAAAAAATGAGAAGCGTGGGTCTATCTCTTTTACAAGTTCGGGCGCACTCTCAAGTGTAAATCCCGGAAATATCTCCTTTACAGCGAATAATGGTTCTGCTCCAAATCAGACTATTAATCTCTCTTTTGGTACGCCAAACAAGTTTGATGGAATGACAAGTTTTGATAGCAAATCTTCTACATCTGGAATAAGCCAAGATGGATATACCGGTGGTGATTTAGTAGGAATCAGAATCGATCAATCAGGTACTTTAGTAGGATCATTCTCAAATGGACGCTCTTTTGGTCTTGCACAGATAGGTATGGCAAAATTTACTAACAATGAGGGTCTGGCAACTGAGGGTGGGAGTGTCTATGTGCAGACTGCCAATTCAGGGGATCCTATCATTGGAACGGCTGCAACGGCAGGGCGTGGATTTATCCAATCTTCTGCACTAGAGGCTTCTAATGTTGACCTCTCTCGTGCCTTAACACAGCTTATCATCATTCAGCGTGGTTTTCAGGCAAACGGTAAAACGATTACGACTTCAGATCAGCTACTGCAGACACTTATTGGGTTGA
Organism: Sulfurimonas sp.; assembly: GCA_027083035.1. GTDB lineage: Bacteria > Campylobacterota > Campylobacteria > Campylobacterales > Sulfurimonadaceae > Sulfurimonas. The sequence goes on from JALWSY010000110.1 coordinate 8,114, forward strand.
AAAACTAAGACTTCTTTTTTAGCAACTTTATGGTATAATATTTTATTATACTCTAAAGGGGCTTTTTTGTTTAAAAACATCTTTCTCTCATCACTCCTTCTTGCAAGCACGAGCTTTGCTTTTGATACACGTACCCATATTTTTGTTGCACAAGAGATTATTAATGATTTAAATGACTCCAAACTTACGATAGAGCCTTTTGGTGATTTTGAAGTAGATAGAAGCATTACAAATGCCATTCTCTTAAACAAAGAAGTGTTTCGCATGGGAAATATTGGTCCGGATGGCTTTCCTGATGTTGTTGGTGGGCAGGTTACTGTGCATCCGGGACTTGAAGATGGTGTTGTAGATGATGGAGATATGGTAGTTCACGGATGGAAAAGTGATGAATGGTTTGCGTGGATATTAGAAAAAGCACATACACCGAAAGAGAAGGCTTTTGCGTATGGATTTCTACTTCATGGTGCCGCAGATACCTTTGCACACACTTATGTAAATATGTACTGCGGTGATATCTTTGACATGAACGATGGGGAGACAGATGTCGAAAAAAGACATATATTTTTAGAAAAATTTATAAGTGATAGACTCCCCCCTTTAAAAGATGCCTCTGGTGTAACTATTGGTAACCCTTGGGATGTTGTGGCCATAGATGATGCACTTCCAATCCAGTTTATAAAAGATACGCTGCTTATGAATGATGCAGTAGCACAGCAATACGCTCTCTCAGGCACAGCCTCATACCTTGCAAAACTCTATGAGTTTAGAGAAAAAGTTGCAGCTCTTGATGATGCAGATACAGAAGCAACCATGGAAGATGATTTGACGGAAGCAAAAAATGAGTGTGACACCTCTTGGTATCCGGGAAAATATCTCCTCTCCCTCTTTGCATCACAAGAGGAGGCGTGTTCCACAAAGGATCTGCTTCAGGCAAAACTTGATAAGCTAAAAAAGCTTAATCTTCCAACCTACAGTTTTAAAAGAGCTTGGCTTGCTAAGATAGATGATGCTATTGACGCATACATTAAGACAAGTTCGAGAATGTCACAGCAGTTTATGATGGCGAGTGGAGATAGCTACGGTGAGCTAAAAGATTGGCTTGCTTGTTACTCAAGTGCCTTTACCGATCCAACAACAGCGGCATCTACTGCTGTACAGACAAGCTGTAAACTCTCTGCAGATATAGAAGAGAAACTTAGTTTTTTAGATGATATCAAGCCAAAAGCAGACTCTACAGCAGTAAGCGGTTTAAAACTGCAGGTAAAGAGCTTGAGTGACTCTCTTGGTTCTGAGATAGTAAGTCTTATTGGTGTGGCTGCCGTTGAAGTTATTTTAGTAAAAGAGAAAGCAGTAACTGAAGCGGATTTAAATAAGCAGTTTGGTATGGATGAGAGTGAAAAGCATCTACTCCTTATTAATGATATGGCACAGAGAGTAAAGCGTGAGATGGCGTTAGATATGAACAATGAGTTAAACCCTGATAAGTTCTATGTGCTGCATAATGCTATCGTTTTAGCAAAGTTAGCACTTCTCTCTTCTGAGCAGTTAAACACGCTTATAGCACGCGCAAATCTTAGCGGTGAATATACATTTTCTGCTGTAGAGAACTCTTCAATGCTAGTAGGAAGCATAAAAACCATAGATGGAAATCATCAATGGCTACATCAAGCACCCCCATACCCAAGAGCAGAAGGGTTTGAAGATAGTGTTGCACACTACTATGGGTATGAAAATGATGCAACACATGGATTTAAACTCTTCTCAAGTGAGGGTTTAAGAAAAAATCTCTTTAGTAAAATATTTAAAGGTCCATTAGCTCTTGGACTTGAGACTCCAGAAGTGATGCATATGAGCAGACTTCTTTCAGATTCCTATCCCTACGTAAGCTGTTTAAAAAATCCATTTCCAAATGGCGTAGATGATAAGAGTTGTTTAGATGATGCGGAAGTTATAGACTCTCCTGATGATAATGATACGACTACTTTACCTGAAGAAGAGATAACAGAAGATAGCTGGTATGATGATTTGATTGCTTATCTGAAATCAGTCATCATTGAGTATTTTAACTCTTTGGTACCGCCAGAGTATGTAATTAACACAACTCAAACAGAAGAGAGTGTTGTTATAGAGACAAAAGTGCCGGATAACGGTATAGAGTTTTAGGAGAAAAGATGAAATATATACTCAGTTTATTAACTGTTTTACTGTTTGCTTCATGTGGTAATAACTCTCAAGACGAGAGTAGAGCTACAGAGAGTACGGTAAACATGGAAACGGGAAAAGTTTATAGTGTGAAAAAGGGTGACAAGCTCATCAAAACAACAGATGATGCAGTAGTTCGCATCACAAAAAAAGCCCAAGATGATGCAACAGAAGTCGTTCTTATCTCAGGTGAGGCTAAAATTATTTATAACTAATTTCTTATGCTATAATTCCTTCATTAAAAAATGAAGGAATTATACCTATGCAATTCTCTGCTCCCCTCAAATCAAACTCAAAAAAAGTAATGCTGCTTGGCTCCGGTGAACTTGGTAAAGAAGTGGCTATTGAAGCACAAAGACTTGGTCTTGAAGTTATCGCTGTAGATAGATACGAAAATGCTCCTGCTCACCATGTAGCGCATAGAAGCCATGTTGTCAATATGCAGGACAAAGATGCACTTTTAGAGATTATCTATCGTGAAAAACCGGACTATATTCTGCCAGAGATAGAGGCTATAAGCATCGATGCACTCTTCGCTGCAGAAGATAAGGGGTACAATGTTATTCCAAATGCAAATGCCGTAAGCAAAACGATGAATAGAAAAAATATTCGTACTTTTGCAGCAGAGGTACTTGGACTTAAAACAGGAGCCTATGAGTTTGTTACAACTCTTGAGGGACTCCAAGAGGCAAGTGCGCGTATGGGATATCCTTGTGTGGTAAAACCGGTGATGAGTTCTTCCGGACATGGACAGAGTGTCTGTAAGAGTGCAGAGGCTGTTGGAGAGTCTTGGGAGATTGCTAAAGAGGCGCGTGGTGATGCAAGTGAGCTTATTGTAGAGGCTTTTGTAGATTTTGACTATGAAATAACGCTTCTTACCGCAAGAAATGGAGAGGAGACGGTCTTTTGTGAGCCTATTGGGCATGAGCAGAGAGATGGGGACTATGTCTTCTCTTGGCAGCCGATGCAGATGAGTGAGCTAGCAAAAGAGCGGGCGCAGGATATAGCAAAGAAGATAACTGATGGTCTTGGAGGTCGTGGTATCTTTGGTGTTGAGCTTTTTGTCAAAGGGGATGAGGTCTATTTCTCAGAGGTCTCCCCTCGTCCACACGATACAGGAATGGTCACACTTATAACACAATCGCAAAGTGAGTTTGCTCTGCATCTTCGTGCAGTTCTTGGGCTTCCTCTTGGCTTTACTTTTTATGGAGACGGTGCATCTGCAGCATATAAAACAGAGATGGCACACTCAAATGCTCCTGTGATTGATGTTGACCCTTCTCTCTTTAGTGAAAACTCTTTTGTGCGTGTCTTTGGAAAACCGGATGCACATAAAGGGCGCCGTTTGGCAGTAGCTCTTGTATTTGATGCAGTAGATGCAGCGCTTGAGCAGTCTCGTGAACTTATAGAGAAGATAAAAGACAACTAATGAAAATCGTCCTACTTGATGCACTTACATTTGGAGATACAAACCTCGATGCCTTTGGAGAGTTTGGTGAAGTTGTTGTGTATGAGACAACAACAAAAGAGCAGACACAAGAGCGTATAGTTGATGCAGATGTTATAGTAACAAACAAGGTTGTTATTACCAAAGAGATGATGCAGGATTCACACAATCTCAAACTTATCTGCATAGCAGCAACAGGGATGAATAATGTTGACCTAGAAGCTGCAAAAGAGCTGGGCATAGCTGTAAAAAATGTAGCAGGATACTCAACAGACTCTGTTATACAACACACCTTCTCCATGCTCTTTTATCTTATTGGTCACTCTTGTTACTATGATGAGATTGTCAAAAGTGGCACCTACTCAAGAAGTCCCATCTTTACCGATGTTTCAAAGCCTTTTTTTGAAATGAAGGGAAAAAAGTGGGGTATTATCGGGCTTGGTGCTATTGGAAGAGGTGTAGCAAAAATCGCTGCTGCTTTTGGTGCAGAAGTTTTCTACTTCTCTACAAGCGGCGTAGAGCGAGAGGAGCCGTACAAATCTCTCTCGCTTCAAGAGTTGCTTGAGAGTTGCGATATCATCTCCATCCATGCACCGCTCAATGAAAAAACAGATAATCTGCTTGATTATAAAGAACTCTCTTTATGTAAAGAGGGTGCTATAGTCTTAAATCTTGGTCGTGGTGGCATTATCAATGAAGATGCAGTCGCTCAAATCATTGATGAGAGAAATCTTCTCTTTGGTTTAGATGTTTTAACGCAGGAGCCTATGCGAGAAAATCACCCTCTTTTACGTGTAAAAAATAGCGAAAATCTCTACATCACGCCACACATCGCTTGGACCTCTGTTGAAGCGAGAGAGAAGCTTATCGCAAGTGTGGTGCAAAATATCAAAGAGATGCTTTAGCCTTTTATGGCGACACTTGCTCTTTTTGTATCCGCTTTTTTAGCAGCAACAATTCTACCTTTTTCTTCAGAGGCTGCTTTTGTGGTGGCGTTAAGGAGTGGTATGGACTCTTTGGTTGCTCTGCTGGTTGCCTCTGCGGGGAATGTTCTTGCGATAGTGCTTAACTACTATCTGGGGTACTTTTTATATGAGAAAACTTCAAAGAAACTTTTAGCATCTAAGAGTGGTCGCAAAGCTTATAATCTAGGACATAAGTATGGTTATGTCGCACTTCTGCTTTCATGGCTACCGCTTATTGGTGACCCTATAACGCTTGTGGCCGGCTTGGTACGCCTAAACTTCTTTTATTTTCTTCTTCTTGCAGGATCTCTGCGTGTAATTCGTTACTATTTTTTAACGCTTATGGTATAATTTATCTAAAAAGGCAGAGTGTGAAGTATATAGTTTTTTCTCTTCTTTTGGTACTATCGCTCTATGCAAAAGAGAAACCGCTTACTCCTGTCTCCTTGCAACTGCAATGGTTTGATCAGTTTCAGTTTGCAGGTTACTATATGGCAAAGGAGAAGGGTTTTTACCAAGAAGCAGGTTTGGATGTAACACTACAAGCCTATAGAGACGGACTCAATACTGTTGATGCAGTCCTCTCAGGAGATAGTACTTTTGGCATCGGTCGTGCAGCACTTATAGCACAATATGCAGAGGGAAAGGAGATTTCTCTCTTAGCTGCAATCTACCAATCTTCTCCACATGTACTCATTGCACTTGCATCATCAAATATTAATTCCTTGAGTGATTTTGAAGGGAAAAGAGTTATGATGCATCACGATGCCTTTGAAACAGCTTCTATTGATGCGATGATACTTTCAGGGAAGATAGACAAAGAGAAACTCCACTATGTAAAATATACCTATAATCTTGATTCTCTGATAAATGGTGATGTAGATTTATATGCGGGATATATCTCAAATGAGCCTTATCTTTTAAAGGAGAGGGGAGTGAAGTATAAGCTCTTTTACCCCGCTGAGTATGGTTTTGATTTTTATGAGGATATTCTCTTTACCAGCCAAAAAAATGTGCGATTGAACGCAGAAATGGTAGAGAAGTTTAAAGAGGCATCTTTGAAGGGGTGGCGATATGCTTTTCATCACATTGAGGAGAGTGTAGATGTAATCTTGAAAAAGTATAATAGACAACATAAAAGTAAAAATGCACTTCTGCATGAGGCAAAGATACTCAAAAAACTCGCCTACTATAAAGATAGAAAGCTTGGAGAGATAAAAAAGGAGAAGCTTCAGCGTATCTATGATGTTTATCATTTAATGGGTTTAGTTACCAAATCTGCTAATCTTGACTCTTTGATTTTTACCTATAATCAATTTACTAAAGAGGAGCGTGAGTATTTAAAGAGAAAAAAAGAGATTAAGATATGTGTCTTGCCAGACTCAAGACCCTACAGCGCAATAGAAGATGGAAAGTATGTTGGTGTAGGGGCGCAAATTTTGGAGTTAACCAAAAAAGAGATAGAGATAAAATATACGCTTGTCCCTACCTCTTCATGGGTGGAGTCACTCAAAAAAGGAGAAAACAGAGAGTGTGACCTTTTACCTATAGCAGCAAAAACACCATCAAGAGAGTATTTCTTTAACTTTACAACTCCCTATCATCGTGAGCCATTGGTTATAGTGACGAAGAACGATAAAAGCTATATTATTGATTTTGAGACAGAGCTTGATAAAACCTTCTCTATAGTGCAGGGACACTCCTTTATTGAGTTGTTAAAGAGAAAATACCCCTCCGTACACCTTGTTGAAGTTAAAAATACTCAAGAGGGGCTAGATGGTGTTGTTAGGGGGAAATATTATGGACACATAGATGTGCTTTTGGGTGCTGCTTATGCTTTGAAAAATATGCGAAGCAGTAATTTACAGATAGCAGGGCAATTTGATAAAAAGGTTGCTGTGAGTTTTGCTGTTAGAAAAGATGATGCAATGCTTTTTAGTATATTTGAAAAACTTGCTTTATCCCTTAAACCTTCTCAGTTACAGTCTATTTTAAATAAGTGGGTGCAGATTAACTATACCCAAGAGGTGCATTTTAAGTATCTTAATGAAGTAGTTATTCTCTTTACTTTTATACTGTTGCTCTTTTTGTTGAAGCACTATATTTTAAACAAAAAAAATGAAAAACTACAGATGCTCCAAAGTGAGATACTGCAGATAAATAGAACACTCGAAGAGAGGATTGCACACGCTGTTGCAGATTTGGAAAAAGCACAAGAGATAGCTAAAATCGGTTCGTGGGTTTTTGAAGTACAGAGTAAAAAATTAGAGTGTTCTAAAGAGACCTACAGAATCTTTGGCTTGGAGATGGATGCGAATATTGAGGACACCTATGCGTTTTTTATCAGCAGATTTCATCCGGAGGATAGAGAGCGGGTTGTTGCGGAGTATGAGGAGTCTTTAAAAGAGCAGCAGAGTGAACATAGCGCAGAGCATAGACTGCTTTTGGATGATGGCTCTGTGAAGTATGTTATAGAGAAAACAAAAACAGATTTTGATGCACACGGAGAGGCAGTAATCTCTTATGGAACTATTCAGGACATTACGGAGTCTGTGCTTATTAAAGAGGAGATAAGGAGACGAGATAATTATCTTCTGCAAAAATCTCGTCTTGTACAGTTGGGTGAAATGCTTAGTATGATAGCACACCAATGGAAGCAGCCTTTGAGTGCTATAGCCGCTACCCAGATGATGATTAAGTCAACTGTCGAATTAGAGAAGTACAATCTAGCAGATAAGGGGGAACGCAAGGCTTTTATCAAGTTTCTAGATGAGAGACTCGATAAGATAGAACTCTATGTAAAAAATCTCTCCAAAACGATTCAAAACTTTAGTAATTTCTATAAACCACACACAAAAGCCTCTTCTCTCAATTTTGATATGGTTATAACAAAAAGTTTTACTCTTATCGATGAGAGTTTAAAGGCAAAAAATATTGTAGTAGATTTTGATTTAAATGCAAATGTAACACTCTCTTTACATGAAAATGAGTTTATGCAGGTTATTTTAAATATAATAACAAATGCAAAAGACCAGCTGTGTGAAAAAGAGATTAAAAATCCAAACATAGAGATACGCTCTTTTTATGATGCAAAGGAAGTTTTTTTAGAGATAGAGGATAATGCAGGGGGTATTGCAGATGAAGATATTGGAAGAGTTTTTGATCCCTACTTCTCAACAAAACTTGAAAAAAATGGAACAGGTTTAGGGCTTTATATGTCAAAGATGATTATTAATGAGTATCATAGTGGGATACTTGAAGTCGAAAATGGAAAAGATGGTGCCATCTTTAGAATAAAAATGAAAAGAGAGGAAGTATGAGTCTTATAAGTGATGTATTAATTATTGGTGCTGGCGGTGCGGGATTAAGAGCTGCTCTTGCTGCTAAAGAGAGCGGAGTGAGTGTACGCGTTCTTACAAAAGAGTACCCGACTAGAAGTCAAACCTCAATGGCTCAAGGTGGCATTAATGCTGCTCTTGGAGCAGATGATTCAGTAGAAGCACATATAGCAAATACTATGAAGTCAGCTCATGGTGAGGCTGATGCAAAGGCTGTAGCATTTATGTGCAGCTCGGCACCTGAGGCGATAGAGTGGCTTGATTCCATTGGGGTTTGCTTCTCAAGAACACCAGAGGCTACCATAGCGCAAAGACGACTAGGAGGTGCTTCTGCCCCACGAGCCTGTTATGCGCAGGATTATACAGGGCTGAAGATTTTACATACACTCTATGACAAGGCTTTAGAGGCTGCTATTGAGATAGAAAATGATAAATACCTGCTCGAACTTTTAAAGAGTGCATCTGGGAGTGTGTGTGGTGCGAAGGTACTAGATATCCGTAGTGGTGAGGTTTTGGAGTATAGAGCAAAGGCTGTTATCTTAGCAGGGGGTGGCTATAGTCGCATCTATCATAAAAACTCTACAAACTCTACTGCATCAACAGGGGATGCACTTGCTGTTGCCCAAAGAGCGGGAGCGAAGCTTATCGATATGGAGTTTGTACAGTTTCACCCGACAGCACTCAAAAACTCAAGTATTCTCATTAGTGAATCAGCGCGAGGGGAGGGTGGTTATCTGCTCAACTCTAAAG
>JALWSY010000111.1 GCA_027083035.1 Sulfurimonas sp.
TATCGAGCATATTCTGACTTGCTGCAACGGTTGGCGCATCATAACTTGGAAGATTATCTAAGGGTGCTAAGTTTGCATTAAGAGGCATTCTATCATAGACAGAACTTATAAGTGATGCACTAAAGTATGTCATGTCAAACTGAAACTCACTCTCTTTGATATCACCCATAAGTGAAACATTTTTATGAAGCGCTCCTGCTGCGTGTGTATAGTATGCTACACCCGTACCACCCATTGCTCGAGATGCTGCTGTTGTCCCTATCATATTGACACCATTAGTTGCTAAAAGTGCTGAAGCTGCACAAGAGAGAAGAAGAGTTTTTTTAAACATATACTGACCTATAATAATAAATTTTTTATTTTAAAGTTCCATCGAAGTCTAAAAGAAAAAATTTTTGGGAGATTTTAGGATAAGCCAGCTAAAAGCTGACTTAGAGTGCGAGAGAAGTCTCGCAAAAACTGCCTCAGGGTTACTGAGCAGTTGTAGTGTTTGCATCTGTAGTATCTACAGTTGACGCATTACTTGAGTCAAGACCTACAGCACTTAATGCCTCATCACCTAACTCAGAGATAGCAGCAAAGATAGCATCTAAATCTTCTTGTGATACAGCGCGGAGTTTATAAACATAAAGACCTTCCATTGTTTGTCCATTCTCATCTACAGCGATGATAGAGTCTGAACCCATATCTACTTTTGTGATTCTAATACCCTCTAAGATACTAGCATAAGTAGTAGTAAGTGCAGCATCTTTAGAAGTTACATATACATCAAAGTAACCAGCATTGAAATCAAAGTCAGTTCCAGCAAAGTCTGTATTTACAACAGAAGCAGGTACTTTTAACCAATCAATAGCTAATAACCAACTTGGGATATATGTGTTAGTAGCGTCTGGATAGAAATACTCACGAATTAAGTCATTGTTACTTAAGTCAGCCAACCAATCAGCTTCCTGACCATTGATATTGTCATTGTAGTAAGCCATTACGCCATCAGTAGCCTTGTTATAAACAAAATCTAATGTAATATCTGCAAATGGTGGTAGAGTAAAGCTCTCCTTTGCATCATCCATAGTGTAACTACTATTGTTTTCACAAGTAGCATTGTTGATACTTTGGTTTCCACAATTAACATAGAAAACATCCTCTTGCATAGCAAGTTCTACTAATCCGTGTAAACCATATACTGTGTCAGCATTAGGAGTGTCGTTCGAGATAGTAGTAGGGTATGCTTTTGTTCCATTTGCATCACGACCATCAATAACAGTTGCATACGCTACATTTGCTTGATCTTGAAGCTGTGTTGTTACATCAAAGTTTCCATTAAGAATTTCATCAAATACAGATGATAAATCTACATTTGCCCAACCAGACCACATAATATCAATAATATCAGCACTCCATGGAGAACCAGTTATACCTCTACCTGCTGAATGAGCTGGCGCTGCAGAAGCAGTAGTTGTTGCATTAGTCTCTTCTGTTCCAGTATATGTATCCCATGCATATTTAGCAGCTTCAGATACACCACTCCATACATCGATACCATGGAATTTAGCATACTCATAGCCAGCATCAACAAATGCTTTACCATAAGTCATATATCTGTCAGATGGAATTAACCCTGCAAATCCAACAAATGCACCCATATATGAGCCAAATCCATAACCATTTTTACGAACACCATCTACATCAGGTTCTCCATAGATACCATCATACATAGCAGAACCGATAGCGATGATATTTAAGTACCCTTGCTCCGTATCTGCTGGTGCAGTTGTGTCAACTGGTTGTCCTAGGAAGATATTATCCATTAACATTTTCTTAACAGCCGGGTCGATTTTTTGCATAGCACTTACGAACATATCTGTACTTGTTGGTGTCTTAAAGAGTGAGTAGAAGAATTTTTCATTAATCAACTCATTACCATCACCATGTCCTGTAAATGTTTTTGTCTCTGCATCATAAGCAGCGTGAGCGCCTGTATCAAGTAGTAAGCCTACAAATTTGTCCGCACGACGATCATCTGTTGAACCAGTAGGCATAATGAAGTAGTCTTTCGCATAACGATCCATTAAGAGAGCCATATAGCCATTTGTAGAGTGCTTTACAGGTTTTCCTATCTTGTAAGAGTGTTCACCTGTTTCTCTGTTTGAGAGAAGCATAGCATCTGAAAGACAGTTATACATAGTTGCATCGATACGCTCAAAGAAGAATCTACCGATAATATCTCTCTCTTCCGCAAGTGCAGTAAACTTCTCTCCAAACTCTACATTATCACGAAGCATTGGACACATCTTCTCAGTAAGTGACCAGTTTGCTTCAAGAGCATTCACCATTATTTCAGAAGTTGTATTTGAAGCACGAGCAGCATCAAGCATTACAACAGTTACACCTTCAGAGTTTAGTACAACATCAAATGCAGCACCTGTTACTGCATCACCTGCAGAAGAGTCAAGAAGATCAACAAGTCCACCCTTTATCTTATCAGTTCCACCAGTTACAGCATCTTTAAGGTTGCTAAAGATGCCACGTCTAGGAGCTTTACTAGAACTGTCTGTCATATATGCTTCAGCTACTGCTGCATATGCTTCCGCTCTTGTTGTGATTTCACTGTTGTCAGCTAAAACAGAATCGATATACGCTTTGAAATCCGCATTGCTTCCATCAAGTGCAGTAAACTTAAGCGTTAAATCAGAGAGTGCTTTTTGATAATCTGCATCACTTAAGTTAGCTGATGAAAGAAGACTTGATGTGAAGTTAAACTTTTCAACTGCTGTCGCCTTAGATGTGTCAGCTGATGGTGCAGTAGGCTCTTGCTTTCCAGTTTGTGAATTGTTTTCTGCTAATGGAGCGCTATTGCTACTAGAGTCGCTACCACAACCTTGAAGAAGTAAACCTGCTAAAACTATAGAGCCAAGATACGATTTTAAATGTGTCATATTTTTCCTTTTTAAAAGCCTGTCGTTTTATAGAAAAACAGACTTTTAATTTTTGATTTAACATATTATAAAAAAAAGTAATCTGTTTATAGCTTAAATTTAGATATTAATTTAAAAGAATTTTGATATAAATGTGATTTTATTGTGACCAAAGTACTGTGGTAGGGTAGTTAGCGTCATAAAAATGTAACTTTTGTACACTTGTTGAGTATGTTACCGTTTTACTCACTTTTTTATCACTTTTTATTATTTTTGAAAAATTATCACTTATAATAAAAATTTATAATTACAAGAGTATATACAAGTGATTACTATTACTTATTCTGATAAGTAATAGTTTATAGAGTAGCGCATATCATCATCTAGGTTATCCATAGATTTTAACATCCAGCGTAGGTATCCTGCATCTTCACGGGCAACTTCAGAGAGTTCTTTCCCTTTGTGTTTTCCAAACTTAAATGTTTTTATAAGAATTGGTGTATTGGTTAAATCAACCATCTTCTCAACAGGATTCTCATTTGGATATGCCTCTTGAACTGCTCTTTTGAGTTTTGAAAGTAAGAGTTTTAACACAAGTACATCACCTATAGCATCATGTGCTTTTACCTCTATACCAAGAGCATCTGCCTCTTTTTGCTCCTCTTTGTAAAGATCCATCTTGTAGCGAAAGTATTGCAGTCTGTGTGCCTCTTCATCAGGAAGTATATGTTTGGCAACTCTAAGCGTGTCTATGACTTGCATTTGGGTTTGAAATCCCTCTTTTTCAAGCATCTTAATATCAAAAGGAGCATTGTGGATGATTAGGTAGTTCTCGGGAGTGTTTAATTCTAAGAGTCTTTTGTAGGCTTTTGTCTCTGTGCATATAGGTTTGTTCTCTATAAGTTCTGGAGTGATGCCATGTACTTCCATTGCGCCATAACTGATAGGCACATCAGAGGAGTTAAACTCATTATGCACCTCTATGGGTGTTACACCAAGGACAATATATCCGAGTTGGATAACTCTGTCACTCTCGGATGTGCCTGTTGTTTCTGTATCGAGTATGATATATTTTGCCATTATCTTCTACTCTCATAGTGAACTTCAAAACTTTTTGAACTCTTTGGTGCAACCTCTACTTTGAAAGTGACTATATTTCCATGAGTGAAGTTATACTCTTGAGTAGTTTCTATCTTAGAGTCTCTCTTTTTATTAAAAGGAACTTCTAGTGTGATAATTTTTTGAGTATCTGAGCTGTTTTTGAGCGTGTAGCGCATATCTGCATTGTAGTATTTTTGATTATCATCTCTTTGAAGGAGTGTTTGTATCACTTTTATATCAAAACTTTTACCTACTTTGACATGAATTGGTGTGTTTTTTGGGGTATGCTCTATGTGGGATTCTCCAAGGAAGATAGTATCTCCCTCTAGTTGTGAATAGGTACGAATAACACCTTGTGGCAGAGGTTCTTGAAGGGCTGCTATCTTTACAAACATCTCTACATCAAATGTATATTCGCCTGCTACATACAGGGGATTAGAGACTCTTACTACATTCTCTCTTATGATAGGGATACTCTTTTTTGAAAGAAATTTGATTTGTGTCTTCTCATTGTTTGCTAAATCAACTTTGAAAGGAATCTTATAGATATGATACCCCTCATGTGCTATCTCTCGCACCGCGGCAGCATCACTCATAACAGGCATAGCCTGTTTACGTCTGTAACGAGGTGTATGATTGACGACCCGATTTACATCACCTGCTAAAAGAGAAAGAGAGATATTATGAAACTTTTTTCCTGAGCGATTTGTAACATTTACCCAGCCAGTAAGACTTGCACTATTCTCTCCTTTAAGATTTAACACATAATCACTTTTAAAATTGATGTTATCTATAAGATAATCAAGGGCAATAGACTCTTTTGTATCTTGTTTCACCTCTACATTCCAGACTAAAGAGGGTTTTGTGATAAGCTCATTCGGAATTTCACTAAAAATGATAGCACTACTCTTTACACTTATAACTTCATAGTCGGTGGTACGCACAAGTGCATCATTTCCACTATAAGCCAGAAGTGTTACAGGGATTATCTTAAACTCATTGCGATTTTTAAGGAGTCGCACCTCTACTTTTTTATCTATACTTGCTTGAAGCAGTTTGTCACGCGTGAGTTTATCAAACCTGTACTGTTGTGAGAGTAGTGTGATACTATGAGGGAGCGAGACATGGATAGAGTCTGTCTGTATTCGCTGTGCAACATCCTCATAGATAATGCTCTTCTCACTCTGTTTTATAGATAACTCTCTCTCCTCGTGAACAAGTCCGATGTTTGAGTTATAGACTACAAGAGAGTTGTTTTGTATCTCTTTGGAGAGTGTTGATGCATACAAAGAGGGGAGAAGCAGTAGGCTTGCAAGTATGGATAGGCTACTTTTTTTCATAGGTACTCCTGAACTAAAAGGGGATTTTTGCTATTATGTTACTATAAAAAACATATAAGGCAACTGAGGTGATTACAACTCCTTTAGCATATCTCTTTACACTCGCTCTGATTGCTACATCTTTTTATCTTTTAGAGTCCAAAGTAAAGTGGAGACTCCTTCGATATACCCCAGCGGTAGTCCTTGTGTATGCTTTTTCTATGTTCTTAGCTTCAATGGGAGCTTTTGAGTATAATGATGCAATAAATGCCACTTACAAAACAGTAAAATCAAACCTTCTCCCTGCAATGCTCTTTTTAATGCTGCTTCAAGTGGATTTGAAACACTTTGTAAAGTTGGGAAAGAAATTACTTATAGCTTATCTCTTAGCACTCTTCTCTATTGCATTTGCTTTTATAGCCGTGGCATCACTTTTTCACTTCTCAGAGGATATGGCAGGTGCTTTTGGTGCTTTGGCAGGTTCATGGATGGGTGGAACTGCCAATATGATAGCAGTAGGTACGGCTCTCGATGTGAGTGAAGACTCTTTTGCTTATGCGCTGATAGTTGATAGTGTAAACTATACGCTTTGGGTTGTTTTTTTGCTCTTTTTAGTCCCTTTTGCACAACTCTTTAACAGATTTACAAAGGCAAAACTCAACGCTTTAGAGCTTGGTGATGTAGGGTGTGCTTGTAGTCTGGGTGCAAAGAGGTATTGGCAGCTTATAGCTATCTCTCTGTTTGTCTCTTTTCTATCACAATATATCGGTACCCGCTTTATTATACTTAATGAGACAACAACGGTTGTAATTACTGCGACACTCTTTGGTATAGCAGGTTCTTTTACCTCCTTGCGTTATCTTAATGGCGCAAATGAAGTGGCTACCTCAATGCTCTATATCATCATCGCTCTTATTGGTTCAAAGGCTGTTATTGAGAGTTTTGATGCTGTAGGGAGTTATGTTTTAGCTGGTTTTTTCATTTTGCTGTTACACGCTTTGCTTATGCTTATCGGGGCAAAAATCTTTCGACTCGATCTCTTCTCCATCTCTGTTGCATCACTTGCAAATATAGGTGGTGTTGCCTCTGCACCTATTTTGGCAGCTATGTACAGTAAACATCTTGTTGGTGTTGGAATTTTGATGGCTATTATGGGTTATATTATAGGAACCTTTGGAGGCTTGGCAGTAGGGAATGTTTTACTGCTTCTTAACCGATAAATACATAAAATACGAAAATGAAAAAGAAAAAATTACTACTATTTGATTTAGATGGTACACTTATAGATAGCGCACCTGATTTGAGTTACTCTGTAAACCTTATGTTAGAGCAGTTAGGACGAGAGCATTTTGATGATGCAACCATTCATGGCTGGGTTGGTAATGGAGCGCGTACTCTTGTTTCACGTGCTTTGAGTGGAAGTGTAGAGATCGATACCACGCTTGATGCAGAGTTGCTAGAGAGGGCTTTAGAGATTTTTTTACACTACTATCACGAAAACATATGCGTAAAAACACAACTCTATGAGGGTGTCAAAGAGACGCTTCATGCACTTTCACAAGCAGGATATAAAATGGCAGTAGTAACCAATAAACCCTATGCCTTTGTCTCTCCAATCTTAGAGAAGTTAGCACTTACAGAGTTCTTTGAGATGTTTTTGGGTGGGGACTCTTTAGAGAAGAGAAAACCAGATGCACAGCCGCTACTACATGTCTGCAAAACACTTGGTATCGATGTGGATGATGCAGTTATGATAGGAGATTCAAAAAATGATATCATAGCAGCACAACGAGCGGGTATGCAAAGCATTGGGGTGAGTTATGGGTATAACTATGGGGAAGATATAACAACATACAACCCAGATAGAGTTGTAAAAAGTTTTAAAGATATTTTAGAGCATATAGGATAGTGTGATGGGTGATGCAAAAAGAGCGAAGATTGCAGTTGTCGGGGGTGGTGTTGCCGGGGCTTCTGTTGCTCTGCTTTTGGGTGAGTTGGGTTTAGAGATAACACTCATTGAGCAAAAAGAGTCTCTGCTCAATGGTCCCCCTATCTGCCATCTTCATGCAGGAGGCAATCTTTATCGTGAGATATCTGATGCACAATGTTTGCAACTTCTTCGTGAATCAATAGAATTTGTACGACTCTACCCAAGTGCCATAGATTTGCGACCAACAGTTATTGCTCTGCCTCTGCGTGACAAAGGCACTCCGAAAGATCTCTATCCAAGACTTGCACTTTTGCAAAAAGAGTATGCACGACTTACAGTAGAAGATAAGCAAAATGAGGTTTTGGGGAGTGTGGAGGAGTATTTTAAACTCTTTGATAAAGAGAGTGTTGCAGCATTGCAAAAAAGGGAAATAGTAGCAAATCCGAAAAGTTTTGAGGAGTGGATGATTCCTGTTGCTAAGATGGTGGATTTAGAGAAAGTGCAGTTTCCACTCATCATGGTAGAGGAGTATGGTATAAATCTCTTTAAACTCGCAGCAACGCTCACACTCTCTTTGCAAAATCTTTCAAATGTAGAGCTGCATTTAGAGACAGAGGTGCAGCGTATTGCATCAAAGGATGAACTTTGGGAACTCTCGTTTGAAAAAGAGGGAGTAGAGAAGAGTGAAGTGTTTGATTATCTCATCAATGCAGCAGGATTTCAAAGTGGTCAAATAGATGATATGTTGGGCTTTCATAGAGAGCGTTTTGTGGAGTTTAAAGCGGCATATATCAGTAAGTTTAATAGTGCTATTCGTATGCCTGAGGTTATATTTCAAGGGGAGAGGGGAACACCACAGGGAATGGCACAATTTACACCCTATCCTGAGGGGTATGTACAGCTCCATGGAATGACCGAAGAGATTACCCTTTTTAGAGATGGTTTGGTAAAAAGCTCACCTTTAAGTGCGCAGCCAAAACTTGATAAAAAGTTTATAGAGAAGATTTATAAGGGGTGGAGTGCTTCAGAGAGTGCTATGCGTACCAAATTAGCCATAGAGTATGTAGCGCAGTTTATTCCTGCATTTAAGAGTGCTGAGGTTGGTGCAAAACCACTCTATGGAGCGCAACAGATTCCGGGAAAAGATGCAACGCTTAGAGCCGCAGAGGTCTCCTTTGAGGGGGAACGATATGCTCGATGTGAGATAGTAAAGGCCTCTTCTGTTTTAGCGATGGCTGATGCGATAGCTTTGCGTCTAGCAGGGCTTGGTTATCTTGATGATGCAAGTGTGGCAAAGAGAGACTTGCAACATTTAAGTAGTTTAAAGGAGGAGAGTATAGTGCAACTCTCACGCGCTTTAGCAAAGCAGAGAGACTATCCGGAAGCGATGGCGGATGTACTCAATAAATCATGAAAAAAATAACTGCAATAAGAAGTGAGTTTCAAAACATACCTCTTAAAACTCCTTTTATTACTGCACTAAGGCGCGTGGAGTCTGTGGAGTTTGTTCGCCTCTTTGTGGAGTGTGACGATGGAGCAGTTGGTATTGGAGAGGCTCCCTCAACTCTAGCTATTACAGGGGAAGATATTTACTCTATTAAGGAGTCTGTAGAAAAGATTAAAGATCTACTTATAGGTCTGAGTCTCTCAGAAGCTCTCAAGATGTTACATAAACAAACTATAGGTTCAAGTGCCAAGGCTGCTCTTGATATGGCTATAGTAATGTTGCAAGGTAAAAATATTATTAGAGATAAAGAGAGCATTAAAACAGATATAACTATCAGCTTAAATGCACAAGAGAGGATGCTTTTCGATGCAAAGGCCGCTGTTCGAGATGGGATGGATATTTTAAAAGTGAAGTTTGGTAGTGATATAAACCATGCTCTTTGTGTAACAGAGGCACTTGCTTTAGAGGTGCCAGAAGCGAAACTCCTCATCGATGCAAATCAGGCATGGTCTGTTGATGATGCACTCTTTTATGTAAAGAGTGTTGCAAATCTCCCTATTGAGCTGATAGAACAACCCGTAAAAGCGAATGATTTGGATGGCTTGAAATCTATTACAGAGGTATCAACCATTCCAATTTTAGCAGATGAAGCCGCTTTTACACTTGAAGATGTTAAGCAGATAATAGAGTTCAAGAGTGCAGATATGATAAATATTAAGCTGATGAAGTGCGGGGGAGTGAGCAGGGCGGTAGAGATTTTAGAGTATGCAAGAGAGCAGGGCATTTCATGTATGTTAGGCTCTATGCTCGAGGGTCCATACTCAATAAACGCAGCTCTTTACCTCGCTTTTAACTATCGTGATGTGATTAAGTATGTTGATTTGGATAGTCCACTTCTCTATAAAAAGAGAAGTGAGAAGTTACAATTTGACTATAGAGCCAATGAAATATTTTACGCTGACTCCTCATCCCAGAGTTCAACTTCACCATTTACTATGGTATCTTCTTGATACTCCGCTTCTTCAAGTAGCATTCGATCCATAAGTGTGAAGAGTTCTGAAGAGGCTTGATTTATAGAGATAAAATCTTGAATAATCTTCTCTTTTTGCTCAAGAGCATCACTTTTTTGTAACAGAGTAAATACATCTTTAATAATTGTATGTATGTTCACGTGTGGTGTAAGCATTGCTTGAAAGCTTTTTGCGTGAGGAAAGTGGGATTTACCTTCGCTATCATACCATTTGCCAAGCCTGCAAGAGTGATGATCAGGGAACTCTCTATGCTCTTTGTTAGCAATAGCATTAAGTGCTTCATTTTTAAAGAGGATATGGTCTATCTTTGCCAAGACTACAAAATTTTTGTTTTTCATAAGTCTGCTAGAGACAAGAACTGACTGGCTTGTCTCATTAAACTGCTCTAGAGAGGAGTAGAGTGTTGCTACACTCTGTGTAGATTCATCAGCAATTTTATTGAGGGCTTTAGAGTTGTCAAGCATTCCATTTGCCTCTTGTTGGAGGGTGGAGATGGAGATGGTTATTTCATTAGTTGCTTTTTGTGTGCGTTCTGCTAGTTTTCTGACTTCATCGGCAACAACAGCAAAACCGCGTCCATGCTCTCCTGCACGGGCTGCTTCTATAGCAGCGTTGAGGGCGAGAAGATTTGTTTGATCTGCTATATCTTTGATGAGGTCTATGACAGAGGTAATCTCTTCTGTTCTACTCGATACTCCCTCAATAGAAGTGTCATTTTGCTCAATTATTTGCGAGAGTTGTACAAAGTTATCGTTCATTACTTGTACTACAGCGTTGTTAGAGCGGGAGAGTGATGCACTCTCTTGCGCCTCTATAGCGAGTGAAGTAAGCGCATCGGAAGTCTCTGAAATTTGAGACTGAATTTTTGCAAAACTATCTGCTAAGTTCTCCCCTGTATTAGAGAGATCAAGAATAAAATCTTTATATGCCTGCTCTTTATATTCTTTCTCCATAGCATCGATACTTCTGTTTACAAGTTTTCCTGTCTTTTCAAATGTTTCACTAAGCCCTACAGTAGAGATGCGTCTAAAGTATTTGTTGTGAGATGCGTAGTCTATAGAGGTGTTTATCTCACGAAGTAATACCTCAAGTTGATCAAAGAGGTCATTGATATTCCACGCTAACTCCTCAAGCTCTCCTCCACCTAAAATGTGATGCTGGCGATTTTCAAAGTTTCCATCTTTAATAGCTTCAGAAATAATAGTAGAGGTTTTTTGAATACTTCTTGTCGTGATACCAATCTGTTTGTAAGCATAGAGTGCTATGGCAATATTCATCATGCCAAAAAGAAAAGTAATCCAATGAAACTCTAAAAAAAGAACCATAGTTATAAGACCAAGAACAACTACAGCTATATGGGCATAGTTGGCATAATGCGTCTTAGAAAGAGAGGATAAATTCGTCATACTCTACTCCTTTTTCATCTAGTAACTGCTGCATCAATTTCTCACTTTCAGCTATGCCACCTCGTTTCTCAGCAGCTAAGAGCTTCTTGTAAAGAGGGATAATTACATCTAGCGCCTCTTTTGTGGGTTTTCTCCTTGCTGAGTGATACCCTACCACTTTTCCACGCAGGTAAGAGGGAGTGACATTTGCCATTACCCAGTAGTAAGAACCATCACTACAGAGATTTTTTACATAGGCATGAATCTCCTTTTTTTCTTGAATATAGCTCCAAAGTAGTTTAAAGATTACTTTTGGCATATCGGGGTGACGGATGATATTATGAGGGGCGCCAACAAGCTGCTCCTCACTTAAGCCAACTATCTCAAGGAAACCACGATTAGCATAAGTGATAATTCCCTTAAGGTCTGTTTTTGTAACGAGTAAAAAACGCTCATCAAAGGTTTTTTCACGATTTGTGGGTGTTGCTAACATATAACCTGCCTTTTTTATACAATGGGATGGATTGTATGATTTTTATAATTAAAACTTGCTTTTTGCTATATATCTTAACCAAATATACCCAAATATGCCAGCAAAAAGTGAAGCTGAGAGGATACCAACTTTTGCCTGCAAGATGAGTGTCTCTTGCCCAACAAAGGCTAAATCTGCTACAAATATACTCATAGTAAAACCGATACCGCCTAAAAAAGCGACACCGAAAAGCTGACTTAAGCTACTCCCCTCTGGAAGTTTTGCAAGACCGAGTTTAATAGCTACAAAAGCGACACCAAAGATACCTAAAACTTTTCCACCAACAAGCCCTGCAATGATACCTAAAGAGACGTGCTGCATAAAGGTTTCACCAATAGAGGAGAAGTCGATGGTTATTCCCGCATTTGCAAGTGCGAAGATAGGGATGATAACCAGACTGACAGGAAGATGTAAGGCATGCTCCAACCTCCCGGCTGGAGAGCCAACAGCATCAATAGTGTCCTTAATATTCAAGAGAATTGCTTTTTGCTGCTCATGTAGAGTATGGTCTGTTGCTACTGGGTAGTTATCATACTCATCAAGTAGATTTCTTGTGGAGTTTGTAAAAGATGTAGGTGTTAGTTTTGGACGAGAGGGAATAGTCAAAGCAGCAATAACCCCTGCTATTGTTGCATGAACACCTGATTCGAGCATAAAAAACCATAAAAAGAGTCCCATTATAAAGTAAGGAAGAATAGCACGGATACCTAAGAGATTAAAGAGTATCATAATAAAAAAACTACCCCCTGCAAGCATAAGAGGGAGCATTTGTATTGTATCTGTGTAAAACAGAGCGATAACTAAAACAGCACCCAAGTCATCAACAATAGCAAGTGCCACTAAGAAAGTGACAAGTGCAGGTGAGACGCGATTACCTAACAGAATGAGTGCGCTGATAGCAAAGGCAATATCTGTCGCCATAGGAATACCCCATCCAGAAGCACCCACCTCACCATAGTTAATGCTAAGATATATAAGTGCCGGTAGTACCATCCCACCAATAGCAGAGAGAATGGGTAAGATAGCTACTTTTATGTTGGAGAGTTCGCCTACTAATATCTCTCGTTTTATCTCAAGTCCCACCATAAAGAAAAAGATAGCCATCAGACCATCATTTATCCAATGATGCAAAGAGTGAGAGAGTTTCCACTCCCCTACATTTAACTCTATAGGTATGTGCAAAAAGTGCTTATATGCTTCTACTAAAGGGGAGTTTGCGAGTATGAGTGCTAGAAGTGTCATAAATGCAAGAGCCACTCCTGTGGTTGTCTGTGAGTGTAGATAGTGTTCAAAAGGCGTTGCAATTTTTGCAAATCTTTTCTCCCAAGGTGCATAGAGTTTCATCGTGAATTCCTTAAATAAATTACCAAGATTAT
Organism: Sulfurimonas sp.; assembly: GCA_027083035.1. Taxonomy (GTDB): domain Bacteria; phylum Campylobacterota; class Campylobacteria; order Campylobacterales; family Sulfurimonadaceae; genus Sulfurimonas. Next base: position 13,037 of record JALWSY010000111.1, read on the forward strand.
AACCTAGTTTTTCCTCATAATATATTTAAGTAAAAATATGAGTATAATAACTTATGAATTTAGAAGCAATAGATAAAATTTTACTCTTTGGAAAACCCCGTGCATTCTCTATGGATGAGTTTGTTGCACAGTTAGAGTATCATGAGATAGAGTTAGTAGAGAGTTACAGCGATGCAGTCTCACTTGTAGTAGAGGGGCGTATGATGACACCTGCTGAGCAAAATGAGAGTGATACCCTCTATGAGAAGGAGTCTGTTGGCTCTGTGAGTATAGATATTTTAGAGTTAGAGTTGGCAAAGCATATTGATGCAGATGTCCTTTTGATGAGTCTGAAACTCTCTCATGATAAAGAGAGACTGAAGAGTTTTATAAAAAATAGCGCGATTGATGATACTCTTTTTTTTCAGTTGATGCAGATGTATGACTGGGGTGGAGAGGACTTTTTTGAAAATGATGCCAATCGTGATGTAAGTGCTGCTTTTATAGCCCGTTTTTATGAAAATATAGAGCGCAATCACAATGTTCAGTATGCGACAACGGGCTTTATTCACCTTGTCGCACAGAGTAAAAACGCAGAGCTTTTAGAACATATTGCTACTTTGCAACCACTTCAGTTTCATCCAAAGATAAAAAAAGCGATAGCGATGAGTGCGTATATCAGCGAAAAGCTACAACAAAAACTCTTTAGAGAGGATGACTCAGAGATAAAAGAGGCTCTTGCACACAATAAAAACTTAGAAAAATCTTTGGCTTTGGAACTTTTTGATGATGCAGAGTTCAAATCAATAGTTGCAAAAAATTTAAACTTAGATGATGCACTCTTTGAGCATTTTACTAAGGAGAGTGAAGCACTTGGTGCCAACCATTCGCTTACCCCTCAAATGCAAAGAGAGTTACTTGCCTTGCAGTCGCAAAGTGTCGATATAGCTCTTGCACAAAATAGTGCTATCTCCAAGGAGAGTGTTATATCACTTTTGGCAAAAGGGGATGCAGAGATAGATGCGTATCTTTATGCCAATAGTGCAATGGATGCGACGCTTCTGCAAAAAGCGTATGAAGATGGAAAACATCTTGCCTCTTTGGCACAAAATGAGGCAACACCTGTAGATATCTTGTACCAACTACAACTAGATAGTCGTTATGAGCGCGCTGTAAAGACAAATGCGGGATTTGGACGACATATTCAAAGTGAAAATATAGGGTGGTTAGTGTGAGAGCAAATGATATTACAGAGAGTTTAGAGGCATTGGTATCCCAAAAGGTGCCATCTTTTTTGTGGGGAGCGCCGGGGATAGGGAAGTCATCTATCGTAAAAAGTATAGCAAAGAGAAGAGGTATAGGCTTTATTGACTTACGACTTGCGCTGATGGATCCAACAGATTTAAAAGGCATCCCTTTTTATGATAAAGAGAGCCATACCGCACTCTGGGCGCCTCCTGCTTTTTTACCAACAAGTGGCGAAGGTATCCTCTTTTTAGATGAGTTAAACTCAGCAGCACCTGCTGTACAATCTTCAGCATATCAGCTTATCTTAGATAGAAGAGTAGGGGAGTATGAACTCCCTGTTGGATGGGCTATCGTGGCTGCTGGAAATCGTGATGGAGATAGAGGTGTAACGTACCGTATGCCTGCACCACTTGCAAACAGATTTGTACACTTTGAGATGGAGGTGAACTTAGAGGATTGGCGAGAGTGGGCATATAGTGTCTCTTTAAATCCTGCTATCATCGCTTATATCTCTTATAAAAATGAGCATCTCTTTACCTTTGATGCAAAGAGGAGTGAGCGGAGTTTTGCAACGCCTCGCTCTTGGGAGTATGTAGCAAATATCTTAAAGAGCGGGATGCAGGAGTCTCTGCTTTTAGAGACTATAAGCGGGGCTGTTGGCCGTGAGGTAGCTGTTGGATTTTTAAGTTTTTTAAAGGTGATGCATAAGTTGCCTGATATTGATGCAATTTTAGAGAGTGGTGAGGGGGAGTATAGTGAAGCTGTCGATGTTTTATATGCTCTTAGTAGTGGACTTGTCAGCAGAGTGCTACAAGATAGCAGTAAACTTGATAATCTTCTCTCTTATACACTTAATCTCAAAAGTGAATTTGCTGTTATGATAGTGCAGGATTTGCAGAGAAGTGGCGTAAAGATGGAACACTCCAAAGTTTTTAAAGAGTGGGTAAAAAAGTTTGCCTACCTTCTGTAGATAAATGCAACTCTCAGACAAAATCTCTCAAGCAAAAGCAAAACTCTTAGTAGAGTACCCCTACTTTGGGACTCTGGCATCAAAGTTGGAGCTTGTAGTCAATGATAACATCGAAGCTTTTAAAAGTAATGGTGTTACTTTAGAGTATAGAGAGGAGTATTTGGGTGAACTCTCTTTAGAGGAGATGGAGTTTGTTTTAGCCAATGGAGCTATGCATCAAACACTTGCTTATGGTATGCGAAAAAACAACCGTAGTGGATGGCTCTGGCAGATGGCTACAGATATAGCTATCAATGATATGCTTGTGGAGAATGGACTCGCTCTGCCCTATGGAGCGCAGTATCGGAAGCGATTTTCAGGGATGTATGCCGAGGAGATTTATGCAGAGTTAAAAGATGATATCCTCCGTGATGATGAAGAGTTAGAGTATGAGGCTGATGATGCAGAGGATGTCGAACAAAACAGAAGTGATACTTCGCAAAGAGAGCTGAGTCAAGAGGCGCTTCAAGCTGAGATACTTCAAGAGCAACTCTTAGCAGAGGAAGCAATCTCCCTTTTAGAGCGGGAGTTTCAAAAAGGTGAGGCGCCAAGTTCTGTAGAGCGATTTTTCTCTCTTGAAGTTTTTGGTAAAGTGGATTGGAGAGAGGAGTTAAAGGGGGCGATAGAGCGATTTTGTAGAGATGACTATACGCTTCTGCCTCCAAGTAAGAAGTTGCTTTATCGCGGTATCTATCTCCCATCAAATGTTTCTCAAACTTTTAGCTTAGTTATAGCCATAGACAGCTCAGGCTCTGTGGATGAGCAGCTCTTAAATGAGTTTCTAAGTGAGATAAATTTTTTGATGAGCATAACACAAAACTACCGTATAGAGCTGTTGGTCTGTGATGATACCATTCACTCGCATACTACTTTTTATAGTGGTGATGCACTTGAGGTAAAGCTTGTTGGTGGTGGAGGTACAGATTTTCGTCCGGTATTCTCTTTTGTGGAGGAGCATTTTGATGCTGTGAAACTATTACTCTACTTTACTGACTTAGAGGGAATATTTCCAGCAGAGCCTCCAGAGTATAGTGTGAAGTGGGTCACACAAAAGGAGAGGGAGATCCCTTTTGGGGAGATAGTTGTTTTATAATAGTTGGGAATAAGATATTTCTAGTTAGTTCAGGGTGACAAAAATGTGCATTGATCTTGTATGAATCAGCCGTGATAGATATGGTATTATTTTTGCTTATTCAACTCATACTCCATAAAAAGGCTTCATTATGGTACTCTCACAAAATATGCAAAGTTATATTCAAGACCTCAAAGCTTTATCTGAAGTTTCCAATTTTAAAAACTTCAATAAAGATGATAAAGCATTTGAAGTTATCTATAAAAAAGCACAAGAGGCTCAAGTTGATCTCTCAAGTGCTAAAGAGTTTCTCTCCTCTTTAAGCAAATCAGAACTCTCTACTATACAAAAGAACAAAGGTCTAGCTGACCCCATAAATATCGCAAACATTTCTGGAGAGGGAGCGTATAATCTTTTAGTGCATGGGTATGAAGATATTGATTATAATGGAGATGGGCTTACAG